>JAADGZ010000226.1 GCA_013152045.1 Gammaproteobacteria bacterium | reverse complement strand
CATAACGTCAGCAAAGTAATCGTTCAGCGCATCTTCTAATTCACTGGCGTCATATTTTTCATCGTTTAATCCCGCGACCGAGGTAATCGATTTCCAGATAGAGATATCAAAAATATCATCGCCACGTTCGACATAAATATTCAGTAAATCCTGGGCCTCGTATTTCGGCAGATTATTTTCATCGGCTATGCACAGGCCAAGTGCCAAAATCCCCCCCGTACTGGTACCTGTGATTAAATCAAAATAATCCGCAATATTTTTGTCATTTCCATATTGTATTCGGATTTCGCTTTCCAGTTGAATTAATACTTTGCCAGGAATAATACCTCTGATGCCACCACCATCAATAGACAAAATTCTGAAGCTCATTTTATTCTCCTTGAAATATTCAAATGAAATTTGGGCTTGAGTTCTGCCCTCCCTGTTTTAGCATTTTTTAATTTCTCGCATAATGACACAAGTTATGTTGCTACAGAGAAACAACTCGCCTCTTCTCAAGTATCGAGTTGTATTATTCATTGAAGCCATCGTAAAGTAAAATACAAGCCTATAGATAAGAAAAAAGCCATATATCCTATTAGCAGGAACTTCATCGTGAATAATGCAGAATTGTTTGTATTGTCATGTGAAACATAAAATTTGTAGGCAATTAAATTGGCTAATGATCCAAACAGGCTGCCAAAGCCTCCGGTGTTGGTTCCCCAAAGTAGTGCCTCCCAGTTGTCGGTGAACTTTGCGAAGAGCAAGGCTGTGGGCACATTACTCATAATTTGGCTGGATAGCGCGGATAAAAGAAATACATGTTCCGGGTGACTCATCTCGGATGCCAGTATATTTTTCATATTCTCAGCAAGACCGAAAAAAAATAAAAAACTGAATAAAAGAGAATAATCGATGCGAAGCGTTTTGCGATCAAATAGTAGAACATAAATAATGACTAAAAAATTAGCCGAAATGGGTAATACGCGAAGAACGGTCAAAAGAACGACAATCAGTAATATTCCATATATGTATGAGGAGCGGTCGAGCTTTCTCGTTGTTATAGGGTTGGCTGTAGTACTCGGGATTTTAATGATAAAAGCTGAAAAAAGTAAAATGACAAGAAAAATGAATGAAAAAGGCGCAATCGAGGCGACAAATTCCATTGGCTGTAGATTATAAAACCAGTAGATAAACAGGTTTTGCGGATTTCCGAAGGGGGTTAACGCTGAACCGGCATTGGCGGCTAAGGCTTCCAGAATGATCAGAATATCTAGGCGGCCGATATTAAGCGCGAGGGTTATCGGTACGATGACAAGCAAAGCAACATCATTTGTAAGCAGCATCGAGAGGAAAAATGTCATCGCTACCAATTTTAAAGGTATGGCATTTCCTTGTTCTATGTTTTTGGAAAGTAACGATGTGAGGCCACTGTGTTGAAGTCCCTTAACCGTGACAAGAAGTACAAACAGGATAAAAAGCACCTGCATTTCTCGAATTGAATAGTCTGGAAAATGCTGGGCATAAGCGGATGTGAGCAGCAAGCCAGTGCCGGCGACGGTCAGGATCCATTCTTTGATAATAAAATTAATCAACACGTTAAGCTGGGGTTAGAACCAAATATTTTTAATATCCCGCCTGCTTGCTGCGGGTGGTTTAGTAATAGCGGTATTCTAATTCTGCTCAGGCATATTTTTTATTGACGTAGTCTTCAACGATGCTCTGGAATTCTTTGGCGATATGATCGCCTTTTAGGGTGACAGTCTTGATGCCGTCTACATAAACCGGTGCCACGGGTTTTTCACCGGTGCCGGGCAGGCTGATGCCGATGTTGGCGTGTTTGCTTTCACCAGGACCGTTTACCACACAGCCCATTACGGCCACGCTCATATTCTCAACGCCGGTGAAACGTGTGCGCCATTGCGGCATTTGCTCGCGTAGATAGCTCTGGATGTCCTGCGCGAGTTGCTGAAAATAGCTGCTGGAAGTACGTCCGCAACCAGGGCAGGAAACGACGGCAGGGGTGAAGGCGCGCAGTTCCAGTGCCTGCAGGATTTCCTGGGCGACCAGCACTTCCTGAGTACGATCTCCGCCGGGTTCCGGAGTGAGGGATATGCGAATGGTATCGCCTATGCCCTGTTGCAGCAGAATACTGAGCGCCGCTGTGGAGGCGACGATGCCTCTGGCTCCCATACCGGCTTCGGTCAGACCCAGATGCAGAGCATAATCACAGCGCGCGGCCAGTGTTTGATAGACCTTGATCAGATCCTGTACTCCGCTCATTTTGCAGGAAAGGATGATCTTGTTATGTGCCAGACCGATGTTTTCTGCTTGTTGAGCACTTTCTATGGCGGAGGTAATCATCGCTTCCAGCATAATTTCAGCAGGTTCTTTTGGTTTTTCGCATTGGCGGTTTTCATCCATGAGGCGGGCCATGAGCTGTTGATCCATGCTGCCCCAATTGACTCCTATGCGTACAGCCTTATCGTACTCACAGGCACGTTCAATCATGCTGGCAAACTGTTCATCACGGCGTTTACCCTTGCCGACATTGCCAGGATTAATGCGGTATTTGGCCAGAGCCTGAGCGCAGTCGGGATAATCTTGAAGTAATTTGTGACCGTTAAAATGAAAGTCGCCAATGAGGGGCACACTACAGTTTTGGAGTTCGAGTTTTTCTCGAATATGTGGGACGGCGGCAGCAGCTTCGGCACTGTTGACGGTGATGCGCACCAGCTCGGATCCGGCGCGCGCCAGTTCGGCAACCTGCTGCACGGTTGCATCAATATCCGCCGTATCGGTGTTGGTCATGGACTGTACGACCACGGGCGCATTAGCACCTATTGAGATGGAATCAATTGTAACGCGTGTGGTTTTTCCTGAAAGGGGGGGCTGGTTTGGTGACATATTAAAAGTGTTCCGATACAAATGATATGCGGCTGCAAAGTATAACATAGGCGTGTTTGCCATATGGACTGAAAATTACGGGTTTCAGTGGCAAAAAAAGCCTATAATAGCGGTCGATATTAGCCCTTCCTTCCGTTATCCAAAGAGTGCAGTCATGAGTCCAAAATCGAGCAAAAAACTTAGTCAGGCAGAGCAGGCCGATCGCCATGTGCTATATCAAAAGTCGGTGCAATGTCCGGAAGCCGAGGTCGAGTTTTTTGAAAAAACCTTTACTGAATTACGCGGTCGTGATGCGCTGAGCATTAAAGAGGATTTTTGCGGCACGGCTTATCTGGCAACCGAATGGTGTCAGGGCGATCCACGGCGCACCGCTATTGGGGTGGACTATGATGAAGAAACGCTGGAATGGGGACAGAAAAACAATGTCGATGCGGCGGGTGCCGATGTGGCTGAGCGCGTTACCCTGATAAAGGACGATGTGCGCAATGTGACTGAGCCGCAGGTGGATATCGTTTGTGCCTTCAATTTCAGTTACTGCCTGTTCGAAGAACGTGATCAGTTGATTGATTATTTTTCTCGGGCGCGAGCTAGCCTGAATGACGATGGCCTGTTGATCCTGGATTTATTCGGCGGCACCGAATGCTCTACTGTACTGGAAGAGGAAACCGAAATCGAAGATGAAGGCGCGACCTATATCTGGGAGCATGTTTCCTTTAATCCGATTAATAATCATATGGCCTGCGCCATTCATTTTGATTTTGATGATGGCTCACGTCTGGACAACGCATTTACTTATGAGTGGCGTCTATGGGCGATTCCGGAAGTAACCGAAATGTTGCAGCTGGCGGGTTTTCAAAATGTCCGGGTTTATTGGGAACGTTTTGAAGACAGCGAGGATGATGAAGACGAAATGGAAGGCACTGGCGAGTATTACGAAACCACCGAGGTCGAGAATCAGGAATCCTGGATGATCTACATTGTTGCGGAGCCGGAATAGACGGGGGATGTTGGGCTTCGTTTCACTCAGCCCAACCTACTTGGTTGATGCTCATTTGTAAAATTTAGGCTTTTGGTTTCCGTATTTAATGTAATGTAGGTTGGGCAGAGCGAGAGCGAAGCCCAACAGATGCTTCCTTTGATCACCCAACACGTCTTTAGTGTTTCGCCCGTGGCTCGGCATGATAAGGTTCTTCCCGAATCTGATCATGCAGGTGCATGCGGTATTCGACAAAATCTTCTTTGTTATCAAAGTGCATAAAAGGATTGCCTTCGACCTGTTCGCCAATACTTGAGCTGCTTCGGTCGGCATAATTGTGGCCGGGCAGGATCACCGTTGCGGTTGGCATTTTTCCTAGTTTCTGCAGTGTGTCATACATGATTTCCGGATCGCCGCCGGCCAGATCGCAACGTCCACAGCCCCAGACAAACATCGTATCGCCGGTAATCAGCTGATCATGAATTTGGTAGCAGGCTGAACCAGGGGTGTGCCCCGGAGTATGCAGGACTTTGATTTCGGTTTTACCGAGCGAGATCACATCGCCACCGTGGTGCAGGCTGGGCGTGGCCAGTTGCTGTCCCCAGAATTCTGCTTCTGGTTTAAGCAGGTGAAGCTGGGCATCATGTTGGGCGAGAATGGCTTCGATGCCATTGATGTGATCATGATGACTATGGGTGAGCAGGATATCGCTAATGGCCAGGCCTTCTTCGTTCGCGCGTTGCAGGATGGCGGGCGCGTCCCAGGCCGGATCAACCACCGCCGTGCGGCCGGTTTCCCGGTCGCAGATGAGATAGATGAAATTTTCCATTGGTCCCAGCTCCAATGCATCGATGAAATAATGCGCGGTAGTGGCAACGCTGGTCATGGGTGATTCTCCTAAAATCATGATTGTCGGCAGCGAAAAACTGCTTCACAATAAAGTACA
>JAADGZ010000068.1:1041-5855 GCA_013152045.1 Gammaproteobacteria bacterium | reverse complement strand
GAAAACGCTGACCGGTAAATACAAAGGCCAACGACTTAAGCAGGCGCACGCACCATGAGCCGCGCCATCATCATTTATCTGCTCCTCGGTCTGTTACTGTTGGGCGGACTAAGCTTCATCTATTTCAAAACCCGCACATTTGAAATCGAACAGTCGCGTCATGTTGCCGAGGACATTCGCAACGTCGCCCAGATTAATTCACTACTTAACCGCAAACTGATGGAAGTTAACTATGGCATTCTCAATTACTATGACCCGCTGTCTCAGCTCAGTAGGCAACTGAAACAACGCTATCAACATTTGTCACAGGAATTACACAGCTTCAGCAGCGGCGAAAAAAATATTATGCGGCAACTGGACATACTGCAAGGTTCTCTCGAAGATAAAAACCGTCAGCTTCAGGACCTGACCTCCATGATCGCCCTGCTGAAAAATTCCCGTGCTTATTTTCCCCGTGCTGTTGCCGACATAAAGCAGGAGTTAAAAGCGCGCCAGGCTCGTCCCCGCCTGCACAGTCTGCTTGACAAGCTACTCAATCATATTCTGATATACAGCCTTAACGGCAATCGTTCAACTCAGCAGCAAGCCCAGCAATACTTGCAGTGGTTCACGCATAACATAGACGCCTATCCACCTTCATTACAACCAGCCATCAACAATCTTCTCAATCATGCCCGCCTGCTGTTACGACAGAAAAAACAGGTGGATGATCTGCTCCAGGCCACCATACTCCTGCCTGTGCCGCGCAACCTGGACATGCTCAGTAACGCCTACCATCACTACCACCGGAAAAGGTTGGCGCATGTCGATCGCTACCGGCTGGCGCTATATTTGTTTTCCCTACTGCTGCTGTTCTATTTACTTTATGTGCTGGCCAGACTACAGCGAACCACACACTCATTACGGCTGGCCGTCAACGAAAGCAAGCAGGCTGAACGGGCACTGCTCAAAGCCAATCGTGCCTTGCAGGTATTGAGTAACGCCAACCAGCTACTGGTGCGCAGCACGGATGAAAAAGAATTGTTGCAGGAAATCTGCCACATCATTATTGACGACGGTAATTATCATTTTGCCTGGGTCGGCTTTGCCGAGCAGGATCAGGGCAAACATGTGATCGCCGCCGCCCAGGCCGGCTTTAATGAAAACTATATGGAATCCCTGAAAATAAGCTGGGGAGACAATGAATACGGACAGGGACCCACTGGCGTCGCTATTCGCACAGGCCAACCCTGCGCTATCCGCAATATTCAACAGGACCCCCGCTATCAACCCTGGCGTGAAACTGCGATCAAACATGGTTATCAGTCTTCCATCGCCCTGCCATTACGCTATGATAGTACGACATTCGGTGCCCTGAATATCTACTCCTCCGAAACCCAGGCATTTGATGATGATGAGCTTCTGCTGTTGCAGGAACTTGCTGATGATGTAGCCTTTGGCATTGTTACCCTGCGCAATCAAAAGGAATATCAGAATACCCAGCGCCAGTTACAGCAGGCACAAAAAATGGAAGCCATCGGTCATCTTACCGGCGGTATTGCGCATGACTTTAACAATATTCTAGCCTCGATCATGGGCTATACCAGTCTCGCCCTGGATCGCTATGTCGAAGACCGCGACAGTAAACTGGGTCAGTATTTGCAGGAAGTTTATCAAGCCGGTGAACGAGCACGCGATCTGGTCGCGCAAATGCTGGCCTTCAGCCGCAACAGCGGCGGCGAAGCCAAACTGCTCTCCTTGCCACCGCTGGTTAATGAAGTGATCAGAATGCTGAGCGCCACCCTGCCTTCCGATATCCGCATCACTACCGAGGTTGAAAACAGCCTACCCTGGACGATTATCGACCCCATTCAATTACATCAGATCATCATGAATCTGTGCATCAACGCCCGTGACGCCATCCAGAACCACGGCCAGATCCACATCAAGCTACAACACAACTGCATTAGCGATTGCCAGTGTATGTCCTGTCACGGCTATATCGATGGCGATTTTGTTGAACTATCAATTGAGGATACGGGAGGTGGTATTAATCCTGACATCATGCCCTACATTTTTGATCCTTTTTTCACCACCAAGGATATCGGCAAGGGTACAGGCATGGGCTTGCCGACAGTGCATGGCATTGTGCATAAACACGGCGGCCACATTCTGGTGCAGAATTCACCCACCGGCGGCGCCTTGTTCAGAATTTTTCTGCTCGTGGCCGAACAAATAGAAAACCGAAATCTGGTAGTGCAGGAACCGGTTGCAACAGACATTCCGGCCTCCGGCCCGGCGCACATCCTGGTGGTGGATGATGATAAATCCATTGCCCGCTTCATCGCCGAACTACTGGAAAGTCAAGGCTATCGAATTACTCTACGCCATAACGGCCAGGAAGCCTGGGACTACTTTCGAAGCAATGGCGAGAGCATTGATCTGGTCATAACAGATCAAACCATGCCCATCATGAAAGGCGATGAACTGGCACAACGAATTCTAGCCCTGAGGGCGAAAACACCCATCATCTTATGCAGCGGTTACAGCGCACATATAAATGAAATTCAGGAAACGAATATCGGCATCCAGGCCTTCCTCAGCAAACCGCTCACCCTACAAGCCCTGCTCGATTGCATTAGAACCCTGCTGGCAAAACAATAAACTTTGTTTAATGCATCATGTGGCATCTTTGAATGATGCACTTCTCACGTTACACTTCACCCATGCAAAAACTGATTAAAATGCCCAAAGCACTAATGCGTCCGATCGGCCGAGCGATTGCCGAGCATGACATGATCCACGAAGGCGATCGCGTCGTACTCGGCTTATCCGGCGGCAAAGACTCGCTCACCCTGCTGCATGCCCTGCGCCATTTACAACGCCATGCGCCGATTCATTTTGAGCTGGCCGCGCTCACTGTTGATCCGCAAATCGAGGGTTTTAACCCTCAACACCTGAAAAGCTACCTAGCTGATTTGGGCATTCCCTATTTTTATGAGGCCCAGGCCATTGCCGAACAGGCTGAAAAGCAGCTGAAAAACGATTCATTCTGTTCCTTCTGCTCGCGCATGAAACGCGGCATTATGTACCGCAGCCTGCGCCGGGAAGGCTATAATGTGCTGGCTCTGGGCCAGCATCTGGATGACCTGGCCGAGAGTTTTCTTATGTCAGCCTTTCGCGGCGGCCAGTTGCGCACCATGAAAGCCAACTACCAAAACCGTGAAGGTGACATTCGCATTATCAGGCCCATGATCTCGGTACGCGAACGCCAGACCCGCGCCTTTGCCGAGCAAGTCCAGTTACCCATTATTGCTGATAGTTGCCCGGCTTGTTTTGACATGCCCACCGAACGCGAACATATGAAACAGCTGCTGGCAAAAGAAGAACAGCACAACAAAATGCTGTTCAAAAGTCTGCTTACCGCAATGCGTCCCCTGCTATCAAAAACCAGCGCCGAATAAACCAGGCATAATGATGATTCTGACTGTTCTGAAAATCCTGGCCCGCATTCCATTGCCTGTTTTATCTCTTATGGCATGGCCACTGGGGCTGTTACTAATCCTTATTCCCAACAAACAACGCCACTATGCTCGTGTCAACGTGCGTATTTGTCTGCCGCAACTATCCTCACTGCAACGCCAGTGGATCTGGATGCGCAGCCTGATTGAAACCGTCAAGACTCTGCTCGAATCCCCAAAACTCTGGCTTGGAAAACAGGACAAGGTACTTCAGCTAATACGCAAGGTTGACGGACTTGACGCCGTAAAGCTGGCAATCGAAAAAGGCAAAGGTGTAATTTTCATCGCCCCACACCTGGGCAACTGGGAAATAATCGGGCAATTTTACTCACATCACTTTCCCATGGTGCTGATGTACCGACCGCAAAAGAATCGGGAACTCGATGAAATTATCCGCAATGGACGCGAACGCTTTGGTGGTTTACTGGTGCCTTCAACCCGCAAAGGTCTGGCGATACTGCTCAAGAGCCTACACCAGAATAAAACCATTGGCATTCTACCGGATCAAAATCCTGGTGCTGGTGCCGGCGTCTATGTGCCTTTTTTCGGCATTAACGCCAACACGCCCATATTTGCCAACCGCCTCGCCAGCCGCACAAATGCTGCCGCATTCATCGTCACCGCCGAACGCCTGGCATTTGGCCGCGGCTATCACCTGCGCATTGAAAAAGCCAGTGAGTGCCTCTATGACAAAGATGTGGAAACCGGCGCGGCCTGCATGAATCGTGACATGGAAAAAATTATTTTGCGACGGCCCGAACAATACTGGTGGGGATACAACCGCTTTCGCCATCGGCCCGAGGGTGAAGCTGAAATATATTAAACGGATTGCCCTAAATTTGCAGAGACAGGGATACAGCCGTTATTTTAATCTCTGCGGGGTTAATTACCCGCTGCTTGCAGCGAAAAACAGTTGGGTTGAATAAAATGAAGCCCAACAGAATATCAGAGCAGGCTGTTGGGCTTCATTTTATTCAACCCAACCTACAACTTAATACCCTGTCAGCTTGCGCGGGGTAGTTTATTTTTTTAATGGCTTTCACGACGAACGCCCAATTAATTCATACTGAAGCAATTAGGTATTCATCATGAAAGTCCACTTATTTCTTTATTTTCAGAGTATTACTTGAAAATATTCCGGCATTAAAACTTAACCTGTGCCCAGACACCGATTTCGTCGTATTTACCCTGATTAACGCCGCCGATTGTGCCATTGCTGGTTTTAATCGTGCCATTCTCAACTTTGTCGTGTTTGTAAACCACGGCCAGATCTACATTCTTGCGCGCTTTATAAGAGACACCAAGGTTATAGTA
>JAADGZ010000068.1:0-1034 GCA_013152045.1 Gammaproteobacteria bacterium | reverse complement strand
TAGTAGTTATCTTTAAGGCTTGGGTTCAAGTCTTTGCTGGGTTGAGCATAATCATAACGGAAGAAGACAGCCGCTTTTTTTGTTGCTTCGACAGTAAGCCATGCGGAGTAACCCGTTGCCTTGTCACTAGGTCCTGCTGTCACTGCTGTTTTAGAGTAGTTGTCCGCACTAAAATATTCGGCACCAACATTAATCGAGCTAAAACGATAATCCGCAAGGAAGTTTACCCGGGTCGCTGTATTCTTAACGCTGGAGCTAGCCTGCTTGTCCTGACCTAATTTGCCACTATAAAAGCCTGCCGCCAGAGTGAAATTTTTCATTGGCGTTGCGCTGATACGGCCCTCGATATCCATGCTTTTTGAACGAGAAGGATTTTTATATCCATTGCCGTTAACCAAAGAAACAGCGTATTGCACCATATTATTAGCCAACTTGCCTTTCAGGTGTAAACCCCAGTCAGCGGAAGTACCAAACTTCAGTCGATCGATAAGAACGTTTTCTACATAGCGATAACCATACATGTGCTCGGCAAAAGGCACCCAAGGCAAGTCGGCAGAACCAACCCGTAATATCGCTGCATCGGAGAATTTAGCTTGTAAATATGCTTTTTTAACATACAACTGGGTTGCCTGGGCTTTACCACTGTCATATTTAAAGTCAGTGGTTAAGTTCGCGGAAAACATATCGTCAAAAGTATGGTTAATACCCAGATAAAAACGTTTGCCATCGGCTCCTATACCGCTTGGATCAGTCTTTGTTCCATCACTGCTCTGGTTAATATTGGTAATATCCAGATAGGCTTTGCCGCCCACAGTGGTTTTACCGTTATCAGCGGCAACAGCAGTGAGGCTCATACCCGCACAAGCCGTGATCATAGCAACGGTTAATAAATGTTTCTGCATTCAGTTTGCTCCTGTTTTGGTCTGAATAGTAATGATGTCACTTATATGCAACACCCCTACTGACTTGAAAAGTGTGAAGATTTTATGTCAGCTATATGAAGTAAACATGACCAAAACGTGACGATTTCGTGA
>JAADGZ010000067.1 GCA_013152045.1 Gammaproteobacteria bacterium | reverse complement strand
AATAAAATGAAGCCCAACAGCCTGCTCTGATATTCTGTTGGGCTTCATTTTATTCAACCCAACCTACTGTTTTTCGCTGCAAGCAGCGGGGGAATTAACCCCGCAGAGATTAAAAGTATCATCTTGCAAGACAGCTATAGTGTTACACAATTCAATCAGCTGGATGAAAATCCGATCCGACTAAATCGGGCAGACCATTTCACCCAGTTTGCTGGTTAGCTTAAGGTTTTCACTGTAATCAACCGGGCAATCAATCACGCTGACAGTATTATCGGCCAGTGCTTTTTTCAGGATCGGCAACAAATCTTCACCGCGTTCGATGCGATAGCCTTTAGCGCCAAAGGATTCGGCATACATAACAAAATCCGGATTGGTAAAATCAATATTGGACTTGCGTCCAAATTGATTCATCTGTTTCCATTCGATCAGGCCATAGGCGCTGTCGCTCCAGATCAGAATCACAATCGGTGTTTTCATTCGCAATGCGGTTTCGATTTCCTGTGAATTCATCAGGAAGCCGGCATCGCCAGTAACGGCAACCACGCCGCGATCCGGATAGGCCAGCTTAGCACCAATGGCGCCGGGAACCGCAATCCCCATACTCGCAAAACCGTTGGAAATCAGGCAGGTATTGGGTAACTCACAGCGGAACATGCGCGACATCCACATCTTGTGCGCACCCACATCGGATATGGCGATGTCTTCCATTTTCATTGCCGTACGCAAATCCCAGATGATTTTCTGCGGCTTCATCGGCACCTGGTTATCATCCTTGAAACGGTTCATATCTTCGATCAGCGCATCACGCAGGGCGCGCATGGTGTTGCCAGTGGCGGGTGAGGCAACTTCCATGATGCGCAACAAGGAGTGTTTGATATCACCCACCACACCAACATTAACCGGATAGTAAGCATCAACCTCGGCAGGCGACTGATCGATGTGGACGATTATTCGATCTTTGCTTGGATGCCAGAGATAGGGATGATACTCCACCAGATCATAGCCGATGCAAATAATCACATCAGCCTTGCTAAATCCACAACTGATATAGTCGTTGGCCTGCAGGCCGGCACTGCCCAGCGCCATCGGGTGTTTGAAAGGAATAATTCCTTTGGCCATAAAGGTGTTGGCCACCGGAATGCGCAGACGCTCGGCGAAATCAGCCAGTTGCGCCCAGGCCTTGTTTCGTACCACGCCATTGCCTGCCAGAATAATTGGGTTTTTAGCACTGGAAATCACATGTGCTGCCTGTTCCACTTTTTCATGCGGCGGCTCGGGAATAGCCGGTTGCTTGACCGCAAGCGGCACATCGTCCACTTCCATTTCGGCGATGTTTTCCGGAAATTCGATAAAACAGGCGCCGGTCTTTTCTGTTTGCGCCACCTTGAAGGCTTTGCGCACCACTTCACTAATAATATTGGGCGTCAGCAGGCGTGAGGAATATTTAGTAATCGGCTGGAACATCAGCTGCAAATCCAGCACCTGATGCGACTCCTTGTGCAGGCGCTGGGTGCTGGCCTGCCCGGCAATCGCCACCACAGGAGCATGATCCATATTGGCATCCGCCACACCGGTAATTAGATTGGTCGCTCCCGGCCCCAGGGTCGCCAGGCACACACCGACCTGACCCGTGAGTCGGCCATAGACATCCGCCATAAAAGCCGCGCCTTGCTCATGCCGGGTAGTAACGAATTTAATCGGCGAATCCAGCAACGCATCCATGACATCCAGGTTTTCCTCACCTGGAATACCAAAAATATATTCCACACCTTCGTTTTCAAGACATTTAATGAAGAGTTCAGATGCCTTCATGCGAGTTGTTCTCCTTTGGATAGATGTTTATCCCGGCAAAACCGCGGGCAAGCTCAGTCGCCAAATTCAAGCTACTCTGCTGCCTATCGGCCTGATGACAAGATTCTTTAAAACGCAGCAGTCACTGCATCTGCTTGATAGCAATCCTGAACAAACTAGCGCATCCTCAGGAAAGCCTTGCCAACACACTCTCTGACTGAAAACAATTAATCAGTGCTTCTGTAAATAATTGCTATTTTCCCGATTCTTTTTTGATCAGATAATTCAGCACCTCGATCATACCTTTGCGACCACCGGCCATCGGTCCATCGGTCAAGTATTTTCCATTGACTACCAGTGAGGGTACCCCGCTAATGCCATATTCTCTGGACAGTTCTCTGGCCCGACGCACTTTGGTATCCACCCCAAAAGAACTGAAGACATTGTCAAAGTCCTTCGCAGATACTCCCAGTTTGAGGAAAAACGTCTTCACTTCAGCGACCGTGCTCATGGGTTGTTTTTTCAGATGAATGGCATCAAAAAAAGGCTTGTGAAACTTATTCATAATCCCCAGGAAATCAGCCGTGTAATAAGCCTTGGCATGCAGCGCCCAGGTTTTATTGAAAACAGCCGGAATGCGAATAAACTCAACATTCTTTGGTTTGCTCTTCAGCCATTTGTGTATATTTGGTTCCAGCCGGAAACAGTGTGGGCAACCATACCAAAACAGTTCAACCACCTCGACCTTGCCCGGCCCTACCTGGGTCGGTACGGGTTCTTTTAGGCGTTGGTATTCAATACCTTCATCATAATTACGCGCCGACGCCGTTGAGAAAAACACGACCATCATTATCAGTGTCAACGATGTACGAAGAACATTCAACATATTTACTCTCCATTAATTTTAACCTGAATCCGTGGCTTTTAAACGGATCCCCCCCTGGACTGCGACCCGGTAAAATTACAAACACAGGTGCGAGACTGCAATCGGTTGTTTACAGTAACCGTTATGAATGACCATATAATGATGCAGAGGTTCCTTGCCAATATGCTGCAGGCACAAAAAAAGGCGGTAACAATACCGCCCTTTCCTGACCTAACTGTTGCACACTGGCAACATTTAGCTACCGGTTTTAATGCAGACCGGAAATAAATGCAGCCACAGACTTGATTTCCTTGTCAGTCATTCTGGCTGTAACACCACGCATCATGCTATTAGAATCATTTTTGCGTTTAGCACTTCGAAAATCATTCAGGGCTTTAACCACATAAGGCGCATTCTGCCCACTCAACAGGGGAAATTTCGCGGCAGGATTTCCTTCACCTGACGGACCATGACAGGCCATACAGGCTGCCACGCCGGTAGCTTTGTTGCCACCGTGGTAGATCTTTCCACCCAGCTCAGCTTTAGACTCATCAGCGGATCCTTTTTTCACTTTCTGGGAAGCAAAAAATGCCCCCAAATTAGCCATATCCTGTTTACTCAAACTGGCAACCTGCGCAATCATCAGCGGCTCGAAACGCGCACCGCTTTTGAAATCAGCCAGTTGTTTGGCGATATACGAAGCATGTTGACCGGCTAATGCCGGCCAGGCGGGGTTAACATTACCCGCACCGTTCATGCCGTGGCAGCTGAAACAAACCTGCGCTTTCGTTTTACCTGCTTCGGCATCACCAGCAGCCTGGCTGGCACTGGAGAAAAAAACAGATAACATCATCAATGAAAACAGAATTTTGAACTTCATGAGTTTTAACCAACGTTGAGTTTAAATGTAAAATCGAAGTATTGTGCTATGCCTGCATGCATGGATCCGGAATTATTTAGCCTTGCTAACCATGTAGGCTACAGCTGCTTTAACATCAGCATCGCTCAGATCAGAACGACCACCCTTGGCAGGCATCACACCTTTCTTACCTTTGAAACCATGCAGTGCATGTTTTTCCAGAGTAGCGATACCCTTTGCAATACGCGGTGCCCATACATCTTTATGGCCAATCATAGGAGCACCGGCGGCACCTGTACCATGACATGCAAAGCAGGCAGATTGGAATGTTTTCTGGCCATCAGCCTGTGCAGTAGTAACAGAGGCCATCAAAGCAACAGTAGCCACTGTGGCAATCATCAGATTTTTCATTTAGTTCTCCTAAAAATTCTTTAATGTTTAAGTCTTTAAGCTATAAAAAAGTTATTAAACGCAATTACTTCAGTTTATAAAGCACTGTTTCTGGCACAACCGGTGTAGTCAAGTTAGAATCAGTGTCTCCACAACCCGATCACCAAATCAGGCGGGCTTTTATATCAAGAAGCACGCCACCAGATCAAGCGACAGGATTATATCTCACTTTAGTAATTGACGTATATCAAAAAATCTGGAAACACCCTAGTATACTGTTCAGGATTAAACGTGCAAAACATCTTTTCCAGCATCAATTTCATTACCAGCGTACCCAACCCAAGGCTGGCTCCCGCAGATACCGGAGCCGAGGTAGCCTTTGCTGGGCGTTCCAACGCCGGCAAATCCAGCGCCCTAAATGCCATCACCAAACGCAAAGCCTTGGCGCGCACCAGTAAAACCCCTGGTCGCACCCAACATCTGGTCTTTTTTGGCCTGAATGAAGACACGCGGCTGGTGGATCTGCCCGGCTATGGTTATGCCAAGGTCCCCGAACACGTTAAGCAGAAATGGGGCCAGGCCATGGCTGACTATCTGCAATCACGACAATCGCTGCAGGGACTGGTGCTCTTGATGGATATTCGCCATCCTCTCACCGAGTTTGATCAAAAAATGCTGGACTGGTGCCAGCATGCGGACATGCCGGTGCATATCCTGCTGACCAAGGCTGACAAACTTAAGCGCGGCCCAGCAAAAAGTACCCTGTTAAAAATAAAAGCGATACTCGCAAAATATCCAGCCGTGACGATTCAATTGTTTTCCGCATTAAAAAAACAGGGCATCGAAGAAGCCCAGTCGGTACTCATTCAATGGCTAACTATAGCGGATGACGACAGCAAATAAAAAAAA
>JAADGZ010000024.1 GCA_013152045.1 Gammaproteobacteria bacterium | reverse complement strand
CACCCGATGCAGCAGTTGTCCGCGCGCCGCCGCCACTTGCCCGATAGCAGGATTCTGCGCGCGAACAGGCCGATCCTCATCGGCCACTCCGGTTTCCGGCAGCAAGGCCATCGACAGCTGCGCCAACTCGGTCAAACGCGCCACCAGCCTTACCAATAAACCATTGCCGTAGCGACTGCGCAAGTGCTGAAGCAGGCAACTGTCAACCCGGCCAAGGCAGGTGGTTTCCCGGCAGTCACCGCGCCACTGCGGCCATCGGATAAAATCCTCATCCTGCAATAGCCGGTGCATATCTTCCGCTTGCATAAATGGCAGTGCCTCTATTTCACAACGACCGACTTCGTGCCATTCCATCTGCATAACATGCTTGAGTAAACGGGCCGCGACGGTAGCCGTCGATGCCGCCCATTGTTCCAGTTTTTCCGGGCTATTGAGATCCAGCCAGTCAGCCACTGATACGCCAAATACCGCCTGTTGCAGAATGAAACCCGCCTCCTTAACGAAGTCACGGGATGATGGCAGCACGGGAACACCCTCAGTTGCAGCCAACTGAAAAGGATCCACTCTCGCCATCAAAGCCTGACGATGCTCACGCTGCAGCGCCAATAAGCCGATCATGCCGTTTTTCTCTGGCCTCTCATCGAGAAAGCCGGGCCAGTCGAGCAAGATCCGCCACAGGTGTTCGCGTACGCTTTCCATCGCCACCAGGCTCTCGCGCAGACATTCAACACCGGCAGCGGCTTTCATACCCAGCGCCTGCTCACAGGCCCGCACGCCAGCACAGTTCTGCGCGGTGCCGCAAACCGTAAATAACATGGGCAACATTTTCAGCGTTTCTGAAACCGTTTTGCCCTGAAACACCCTGGCTGCATAGACGGGACGACTGGAATCGATACTTACGCGCCCGCAACGCGCCTGCAAGGCAATGCTCAAACGCCCTTCGATGCTCATTCCACGCGGATCTCAAATAATCTGAAAATATCTGTATCGATAACTAACTATCCATAAGGATATTCGACATAGCCCACCATGCAAGTAACGACCTAAAATTGCAAGCCTTGCGCCAGAACAACAAAATGCTGTTAAGCATTTGTATTATAAGTGGTATTTTTAATTGATGAATTATATTGAAACAAAAGAACGAGCAATTACTTTCCACAAAACAAGAAACATGGAAAGAAACTATCCAGACAATAAGCTGCCCCGCTGTAAATGGATGGGGTATTAAATTGTAGTTTGTCGATGGGTTTCGCTTCGCTCTACCCATCCTACTGTCTTTTCTCTCGTTCCCACGCTCCTGCGTGGGAACCAGAAATCTTTCGCGACAAGCGGACGGAGAAGGATATCATTTGAAGAGGTTAAACCGGCAGGATGGCGCGGTTTGTATACACGACAAAAGCACCCAGGCCGATGGTCATCATCCCCACCAGAATCTGCAGGGAGTTATGCGCCCAGGTCAGGCGTTTTGCCGACAAACGCATGGGGAAGGAGATAATCACGGACAGCAGGGCCATGCCGAATATGGAGCCGATGCCGAAGATCAGAATATAAAGAAGTCCCTGCGCAGGCGAATCAACCGTACCCAGGGCCAGCACGATAACCGCCGCCGAACCGGCCATGCCATGCATCATTCCCACCATCAGCGCGCGCAGAGGAAAGCCGCGCGGATGTTGATGGGTATGCGCTGAAGCATCGTGTTGGGAACGCGGTTCACCCGCATGGGAGTGGGCATGAAAATGGCGTGCCCCGTTGTCATGCAGGTGAGCATGAAAATGGATCCGATCGCGAATTACCCGACGCAGAACATCGATACCCAGCAGTACCAGCATCAGGCCGACGGCCATCTCCAGCCCTTTGGCAAAATCTGCCGGTATCACCGTATCCATAAAGATCACCACCGAACCGAACAGGAACAGCGTAATCGTGTGGCCCATCCCCCAGGCCGCGCCCTGTTTGATGGTGTGCGCGAGAGACTGATTGCGGCTGGTCAATGAGGCCACCGCGGCCACATGATCGGCTTCCATTGCATGACGCATGCCGAGAAATAATCCGATCAAAAGTAAACTGCCCATGTACACCCCTATATATTGATTAAGCTAATAGCCTGTTTCAGACTTCTGTTAGAAAACTGCCGCGCAACAGATCCCGGCGCGAAAGTTTTTTCTCTTGTATATTCATTTCAGGTGTCTCTCTGACGCCTATGCCTGTTTCCCCTGCTTCAAGAACCTCAGGCGTTTCGTCTCCCCGCATGATACGAGCAAATTGCTCGTCATCAACAACATTATCCTCTGTCTGCTCGGTCTCGACCATCAGAGTATCCAGAAAACTCTGCGCCGCCGCCAGTGCATGATCCTGGTTGGCGAATTCGCTCATGGGCGAAAACAACGAATAAGTCTGACATTTGCCGATACCATCAAATTCATTAATCACAAACTGAAAAGTATTGGAAGGAAACGAGTGCGACTGCGTTGCTCCCGCTTGCAGTGCATTCCAGTCATCACTCTCAGCCGGCAACATCACCAGACTCATCAACCAGGGGGTAATCAGAATGCCCATAATCCGGCCTTCAAACATCTGCAAGCCTAGTGTTTGCACTTTCAAGCGATTGTTGAGAATGGGGATCCCCGCCATCTGTTCATGAAGAATCCGGTTAAACGTCTGCTCCAGCTTTTCAGCCGCTAATGCCCGCTCGTTCATGGCCGTGTCTCCGAAGTTGAACCCAAGCCGGGAAAGTAATCATCGATATTAATATTGCTCTCGCCCTGCATAATCGCGCTCAGTCCATCCAGTGCCTTGTTGATATTCTCAGCATCCTCTGCCGAAATCACTTCGCGCGCCGAACCCAGAAAACTCAGCACCCAGGTACCCGCAGGCTGCGCGCCGATCAGCATCATATTGACCTGTTCCTCACCGTTGCGCCCACGAGCACGCGCCATGCACTCAGCCGACTCGATGATCTTTAGCGGGATGCCTACGCACATTCGGCCTGGCTCTCCCGTTCAGCTTCTCTGCGCCAATGACCAATACGATACTCGCTACGCGCCTGTAAATCGACGCCCAGATCAGCCAGCTCCGCCACCAGCATCTCGACCATAGCCGCCAGCCCGGTCGTGGCTTCAGCCGTCAGGCCCAGCTTGTTCTCCAATGAATGGGGCACCATGCCGATGATCGCCACATGCTCCGGCACCTCGCCCTTCAGCGTTAACAAGGCCAGCAGATCTGACAGGCCCAACTGATGGTTGGAAAGTTTGGTCTGAAAAAAAGCCGGAACGTCATGATTGGCGATTCGCACCAACGAACCGTAAGGCGCACCGGTATTAATCGCATCCGCCACGATGAGATAATCGCACTGGCGAATGGGATCGAACAGATTCATGCCGGTGGTGCCGCCATCCACCACGCTGACCCCATCCGGAATGTGATAACGGTTTTCCAGTTCCTCGACCGCCCGCACACCGACGCCTTCGTCCTGCATTAGCACATTGCCCATGCCGATAATTAAAATGTTTTTCATCGTCTTGTCCATATCATTAATTCGTGTAGCGCCAGCAAAATATTGATGGGTTTCGCTTTGCTCTACCCATCCTACGGACTACGGGCATTTATGAAAAGTAGGATGGGTAGAGCAAAGCGCGAAGTCCAGAGGGAAAACCCATCAAGCCTCCGGTCCTATGCTGCGAATATTTACAAAGCTTTGACCTTGATGATGTCCTTTTGCTCGGTGTCGACCAGATGAATGGCGCAGGCGATACAGGGATCGAAAGAATGCACGGTGCGCAGCACCTCTAACGGCTTCTCGGGATCGGCGATGGGGGTATTCAGCAGCGCGGCTTCATAAGGTCCCGGCTCATCATCTGCATCACGCGGACCGGCATTCCAGGTGCTGGGCACCACGGCCTGGTAGTTTTTAATCTTCGCGTCTTCGATAACCACCCAGTGAGAGAGCGCGCCACGCGGTGCCTGATGGAAGCCTACGCCACGGATCTCGCCTTTGGGGAATACCGGGGCATTAAAGGTGTCCACATCACCGGTGCCGACATTGTCCACCAACCTCTGCCATTGATCCTGCAGAGTATCGAGCATCACTGCGCAACGCACTGCACGGGCCGCATGCCGACCAATGGTGGAATGAATCGCCGACAGGGGAATATCGGGATTCTTTGATACCGTCTTGAGCGTTCCCATGACCTGGTCCAGATATTTCTTGTAACCTGCATGACCACTGGCTACCCCGACCAGCACATCGGCCAGCGGGCCGACCTCGGCGCGTTGGCCATAGAAAGTCGGTGCCTTGACCCAGGAATATTGACCGTTCTCGTGGAAATCGTTATAAGCCGGTTCAGTCTCCCCCTGCCAGGGGTGCAAGGCTTTATCCCCTTTATACCAGGCGTGTTTGGAACTCTCCGCCACACCGTCGCGGAAATAAGCATCATCAAACGAGCTGATCGGTTTCAGTGAAGCGAGATCGGCATTTTCGATATAGCCACCGGGCAGGACAAACTCGGTTCCTTTACTGTCCAGCGGACAGTCCGGCACGCTCAGGTAGTTATTAACCCCTCCGCCGATACCGGTCCAGTCCAGATAGAAGGCGCCGATGGCAGGAACATCAACCAGATAAGTGGACTTAACAAATTGGTCCAGTTTATCGATGAAGTTTTTCATTAACATCAGGCGTTCGATGTTCAGCACCGAAGGCGCATCGTGGCCAATGGAATTACTCACGCCGCCAACCGCTACATTCTGAATATGCGGCGTTTTGCCGCCCAGGATCGCCACCACCTTGCTGGCATAATTCTGCACATCCAGGGCCTGCAGGTAGTG
>JAADGZ010000097.1 GCA_013152045.1 Gammaproteobacteria bacterium | reverse complement strand
ATCAACAGCATCGGCGGCTGCTTGCTGATAATTTTGCCACGCAAACGTCCAATCACCGTTTTATGCCCCTTTTGATGTTAGTTGAATTAATATTGACCAGATCCGATTCCCGCCAGCGGCCACTGCGCCGAGCCGTGCTACGCTGATCCGCGCGGCCCATTTTTAGCAAACTCTGGTTGACGTGAGCATGACACAGGGCCACTGCCAATGCATCGGCAGCGTCTTCCTGGGGCAATTTGCTGAGGCCGAGCAAGGTCATGGTCATGTGCTGAATCTGAGCCTTGGCCGCATTACCCCGGCCAACAATAGCCTGTTTGATCTGGGTCGGCGAGTATTCACTCACTGGAATGGCACGCAAAGCAACCATGCTTATGGCCGCACCGCGAGCCTGGCCCAGCTTGAGCGCAGAAGATGGATTACGGTGAACGAAAACCTGTTCAATGGCCATTTCATTGGGTTGAAATTCATCCAGCAGCGATTGGATACCTTCGCAAATCTCCCGCAGGCGTTCCGCCAGGTTTGGTGCCTTCATCCGGATACAGCCACTGGTCACCCAGATGGCTTTGCGTTCCTGCATTTCGATAATGCCATAGCCCGTTAAACGAGAACCGGGATCGATGCCGAGTATGCGATTCATACAATTCAAGATACAAGATAAAAGGGAAAAGATACAAGGAGACAAGGGATAAACTAATTGGCATCCCGTTAATTCATGCAATTATGCCGAGCTTACTCTGACATCCCGCAAGCTTCAGATATCTCTGGATTCCGAATAAATGCTTAGCGTTTATCCAGAATGACGGAGACTTAAGACTGAACCGGATCTTTCTTTTCCCTTGTATCTTGTCTTTATTACTGCAGTTTAGCCATGACCTCTTCTGAAAAATCAGCATTGGTGTAGACATTCTGCACGTCATCCAGATCTTCCAGCGCGTCCACCAGGCGCATGACCTTTTCGGCGTCCTCAAGATCCATGTCCACGCTAGTCGAGGGGGTCATGGTGATTTCAGCCATTTCAGGCTCCAGCCCCGCCGTGGTCATCGCATCCTTGACGTTCATGAATTCATCCGGCGAGGTCAGCACGTCGATCGAGCCATCGTCATGAGTCTGCACATCATCGGCCCCCGCTTCCAGCGCCACCTCCATGATCTGTTCTTCGTCATTGCCAGCGGCAAAGGTCAGGGTGCCGGTCTTGGTAAACAGATAGGCCACCGAACCATCCGTGCCCAGGTTGCCGCCGGCCTTGCTAAACGCATGACGAACCTCGGCTACCGTGCGATTACGGTTATCGGTGAGACAATCCACCATTACCGCCAGGCCGTTAGGACCGTAGCCCTCATAGCGAACTTCTTCGTAATTTTCACCGTCACTGGCACCGGCGCCGCGCTTGATCGCACGCTCGATGGTGTCCTTGGTCATGTTGCCGCTCAGGCCTTTGTCGATAGCCGCACGTAGACGGGGATTGGAATCCGGATCCGGCCCGCCCATGCGCGCCGCCACAGTAATTTCCCGAATCAGCTTGGTAAACAATTTGCCCCGTTTGGAGTCCTGAGCTTTCTTGCGGTGCTGAATATTCGCCCATTTACTGTGTCCGGCCATAAATTAACCCCTGCTGCTATGTCTGTTAAATATGTCGGGATTTTATCATGATGGAAGGGTAAAGCTATAAAATTAAAGATTCGGGGATACAAAATAGGAATTGACTGGCGCCGCTGAAGACCCGTCAGAAAGCGACTACCCACCGGCCTATCGCTTTGCGCGGGGCATTACCTTTGGCTATCAAGGAGCGACTTATGACTCAACAAGCCTTATGCGGTAATCATTCTTACCCGCCTTTTTTGCCTCATACATTGCTGCATCGGCTTCAGCAATGAGCTGCTCGAGGTTAACTTCGGTACCTGAGTTGAAATAGGCACCCCCGATACTGACACCGACACGGCAGGTGCGCCCGAGATGCTCGATCGGCTCGTTGATGGCATCAATTAAATCCTTGGCAAGCATCTCCAAAGGTTCATTCTCCTCGACTTCCTCTATGAAAACAGTGAATTCATCTCCACCAAAACGGGCGATCACGTCACTCGAACGGAGCCGCCCTTGCAATCGCTTGGCCACTACCTGCAACACATGGTCGCCCGCAGCATGACCAAAATTGTCGTTTATATCCTTGAAGTCGTCCAGATCGAGAAAAAGCAATCCGGTATTGCATCCGTTGCGGATGGCAAACTGCAAAAGCTTGCTCCCCACTTCGGTGAAGAAAGCTCGATTGGAGAGGTTCGTCAATGCATCCCGATAAGCAAGCGCTTGCATATGCTCGTCGTGTTCGCGTCGGCCAAAGAACTTGGGCACATAAAGGCTGTGGCGAATATTGGGGATCTTGGCCAGGTACTCATCAATACGATGAGGCGGCGCCATAACGAAGTCACAACCTTCGTCACCAGCCGCTTCACAGGCATATTCCGTGGCAACCAGCGGAATATCGAACGCCGCACTACACCACCCGGATGAATAGCCGGTGCTAAGAATACAGACCGGACTTTGAACTTTTATCTCCCCTTTTTTCCACGATTCAGCCTCGAAACTATTTTCGTGGCGATAGTAAAGAACAAAATTATCATCGGGAGTTGGATTCGAACCAGGTTGAATGACGACTCGGGCAAAACCAGCATGGGCAAAATAGATGGGACCGACGGCCAGTTTCTCAAGGGGTTCATTCAGATCCATAACATGGATAAATTTTTGGGCATCGGCCGCACCGATAGCATGGCTCAAATCAAACAGGAAAGCATTGGCTATATCGGTCGTCTGATTTGATTCGCCATAAATGGTCCGGACGATTTTAAAAAATTCGACCCCCAGCGCGTCTCCGCGCAACATCAGGTGACGATTATTACCCAAGCGCAAGATACCGTTCGGGATATCCTTTGTGATATGGGAAAAATATTCCTCTACTCGTTGCTGGGCCTGATTAAAAAGTGGATTAAGATCCGGCGGCACGCTGGCGGCCAGTCTGCTAGGAACATCATTTTTACTCATAACTACCTGACAAATATTATATTTCTTATAACTTGGCGTATGACACTCAGAATCAAGAATAAAAGCCCTCACCCTGAAAATTGATGATTATAACCACCCATTCATTAAAGGGCATTTAAAACTGGAAAAATTTCCCGACATGAAATGGATTGCCTAACATGACTGAAGGCCGTTCAGGAGGTGATTGCCAACGCCTCGGCCAGGGTTGATACAGTCATCACTTCAATACCAGACACGGCCTTGCGCGGGGCATTGCCTTTGGGTATCAGGGCCTGTTTAAAACCATGCTTGGCGGCTTCCTGAAGGCGTTCGATGCCATTGGGCACCGGCCGAATTTCCCCGGCCAGGCCGATTTCCCCGAACACAATCATATCCTGTGGCAGGTTACGATTACGTAAACTTGACACCAGCGCCAGCACGACAGCCAGATCGATCCCGGTTTCCGTCACCCGCACACCGCCGACCACATTGGCAAAAACATCCTGATCATAGGTGGCGATGCCGCCGTGGCGATGCAATACCGCCAACAGCATGGCCAGACGATTATGCTCCAACCCGGTCGTGACCCGGCGCGGATTGCCCAGATGGGACTCGTCCACCAGCGCCTGCACTTCCACCAGCAGAGGTCGCCGACCTTCCAGAGTCACCATGATCACACTGCCAGGGACTTCTTGCTCATGCCGAGAAAGGAAAATAGCCGATGGATTGGCCACTTCCTTCAGCCCCTTGTCGGTCATGGCAAACACGCCCAGTTCGTTGACTGCACCAAAACGGTTTTTGATCGCTCGAATCAGGCGGTAACGACTGCCACTGTCACCTTCAAAATAAAGTACCGTATCCACCATATGCTCCAGCACCCGCGGTCCAGCCAGGGTGCCTTCCTTGGTGACATGGCCCACCAGAAACAGGGAGGTGCCAGTCTGCTTGGCATAGCGCACCAGTTGCGCAGCACTTTCTCGCACCTGCGCTACTGCGCCCGGTGCAGACTGAATCAGATCGGTATAAACCGTTTGAATAGAATCGATCACCATCACCTGCGGCTTTTCCTTCTGCGCCACGGCAAGAATATTCTCAATCCGGGTTTCCGCCAGCATTTTTAGATCCGAGGCGGGCAAGCCGAGGCGATGGGCACGCAAACCAACCTGCTGCGGGGATTCTTCACCCGTAATATAAAGTGCATTATCCTGTGCAGCCATCCCCACCAATGTCTGCAATAACAGGGTGGACTTGCCTATGCCTGGATCTCCACCGATCAGTACCACCGATCCGGCTACCAGTCCGCCCCCCAGGACCCGATCAAACTCGGCAATCCCGGTTTTTTGTCGCGGCACAACATTGGCTTCAATCTCCTGCAGACACTGCACCACGCTGGCACCACCGGTGCCGGCAAAACCACTGAAGCGAGCATTGGTCTTTGACGGCGTCATGGCTACCACTTCAGTCAGTGTATTCCAGGCGGCGCAGTCGGGACACCGGCCCACCCATTTAGCTGTCTGGCCGCCGCAAGCACTACAACTAAATATTGTTCTAGATCGGGACATAAATAAAAATTTTCCAGTCTGATTTGGCAACTAAATGTAGCACAGTTTGTCTTTTATCCTGTTATTATCCCATCTGTCATTACGTGAGCGAAGTCAGCATATAGCATCATTGCTGGTGGCATAATACATCCCTCGATAAAACAGGACACTAGCGATACAATTCCCAATTATGTCGTGGTTTGAACAAACTATCCGTGAAAAAAAACAGACTCTGCGTCTGTTGACTGCCGAACCGATGGCCGAGCTGGCCCGAGCCTGCGTAGCTGACTGGAAT
>JAADGZ010000006.1 GCA_013152045.1 Gammaproteobacteria bacterium | reverse complement strand
TGCTCATCGCAACGGGTAAAAGTGATCTGCGTCTGAAACCGGGGAGCGCCGGGTTTGACAGGTTTTCAGCGGCGCTAACTGAGCTTTGTGTGGAGCTGGCCAAAGCCATGGTTCGTGATGGCGAAGGGGCTACCAAGCTGATCAATATCGAGGTGGTGGCCGGCGTTTCAAAATCAGAATGTCTTGATGTGGCCTATACCATCGCTCATTCACCTCTGGTGAAAACGGCCTTCTTTGCCAGCGATCCCAACTGGGGACGCATTCTGGCTGCGGTTGGTCGTGCGCAAGTGAGCAAGCTGGATCTTAGTAAGGTCAAAATTTATTTGGATGAAGTCTGTATTGTCGAACAGGGTGGACGTTCGCCAACTTACACGGAAGAACAGGGTCAGCAGGTGATGGAGCGTGATGAAATTAACGTGCGGGTGGAATTAGGGCGGGGCGAGGCGCAGGCCAATGTCTGGACCTGTGATTTCTCCTATGATTATGTACGCATTAATGCGGAATATCGTACCTGACGGGCTCATAAAATGACTGACATGTCATCTTCTGAATATGTACATGTTGCGGTTGGCGCAATTTTTAATAATCAAGGCAAGCTGCTGATCAGTCAGCGAGCGAAACAAAGCCATCAGGGTGGCTTGTGGGAGTTTCCCGGCGGCAAGCTAGAAAACGGTGAGTCGGTGCAGACAGCTCTTGCGCGTGAGCTCAAAGAAGAACTCGGGATTCAGATTCAGCAAAGCGTACCCCTGATTCGTATTCATCATGATTATGTCGACAAGCGTGTGTTGCTCGATGTCTGGAGTGTTAGTCGTTTTGATGGGAGTCCGAGTGGTCGACAAGGCCAGCCCCTGTGCTGGCTTGATCCCCTTACGCTGGACAGCCGTGTTTTTCCGCAGGCAGATGAGCCTATCATCAAGGCGTTGCAGCTGCCGCATGAATATCTTATAACGGGCAGCTATAAGGATGTGGCGGACTTTAGCCTGCGCCTGCAAGCGGCGTTGGCACGAGGTATTCGTCTGTTGCAGTTACGCGTGGATCCAGCTGAAACCGACGAGTATGCGGTGCTGGTCAGACTGGCTCTGGAGCTGTGTCGTTCCTATGGTGCAAAACTGTTGCTCAATACCTCGGTGGATAAATTTTCAGAGCAGCAAGCGGATGGCCTGCATCTGAATAGTGAACGTCTTATGGCCTGCGATAAACGTCCCATCGCAAAATATAAATGGTTGTCTGCATCGGTGCATAATGAAACAGAACTGGCGCAGGCGAACAGAATTGATGCAGACTTTATTATGCTTTCGCCGGTGTTGCCGACACAGTCACACCCCGGTGCGCCAAGCTTGGGTTGGGATCGATTTTATGCGTTGACGGAAAAATCCCGTAGTCCGGTGTTTGCCCTTGGGGGTATGGATAGTAGCCTGCTTGCGCTTGCCCGGGAAAAAGGCGCCCAGGGAATCGCTGCGATTACTGCTTTTTGGGAGCCTTGAGTCTTTGTTTTCGCCGTGTTGAAAAAAATATTTTTTGCGGCCTTGTTTGTTGTTGTGGCCGGCGTCTTTTTATATGGCCTATATCTGCAGCTTTTTAATAAAAAGATAAGCGAACAGGCTGCGGCCACGCTTATCAGTTTTCCCTCTAGCGATTGTAAACCTCAACGCACGCCCTGCAATGTTAAACTGGCTGACAGGCAGTTACGTTTTTACCTGCCGGAAAAAGCCTTTTATTTGCGGCCTTTCCCAGTACTGGTTTTGTTAACAGGTTTTTCCCAGGATGAAATTAAATCCGTCAGTATTCGTTTTGAGATGGCCGAGATGAATATGGGTTTTAATCAGGTGCAGTTAGCAGAAAAGAATGGGCATTGGCAGGGGCAAGCTACGTTGCCTGTTTGTAGCTCGGGTAGCAATGACTGGTTGGCAGTGATTAAAGTCAAAACAGGGGCCGGTGTTTACCGTGCTCGTTTTAATTTCAGCGTAGCCAATAAAGAATAAAACCTGATAGCTAAAGGTCTTACTGTTCAGAATTATCTATATCAGAAAAATTTTCAGGCATAATAGTTTCACCTTTTATGCGATGTGTCTCACTGGCCCAGTCGCCCAGATCGATTAGCTTACAACGTTCACAGCAAAAAGGCCGCCACGGATTTTCCTGGCTCCAGATGACATCCTTGTCGCAGTTTGGGCAGCTTACCATTTTTTGTTTCATTATTTTCTGTCTCACAGGGCGCAACACCAGAGGGTGAATTCCACATCATCCTGAGTCTGCAGGGGTCGGCCTTTTGTTTGTGGTTCGAGCATGCGAATGGTAAAGCGGTGTTTACCGGCGCTTATTTCCGGGAAATAAGCGACCTCTGCCGATAGACTGACGCGCAATAGTTGCACTGGAGTACTGCTATCCGGGTTTTGTTGATAGAAGCCTTGTTCGGCAGTAATTCGACGGGGATCGGCACCTTCGCGCAGAATTGAGAGCATCAGGTTGATGGGTTTTGAAATAACGGTAAGACTTTCATACCACTGTTCCAGCACATCCATACGTTTTTCGGGAACCTGCTGGAGCCAGAAATGGTAAGCCGGGAGATCAAAATTACAACAACCGCAGGTGATACTGCTACGCTGACGCAAGATGCTCAGTAGTTCATGCTCACGCAGGGACTGACCCAGTTGTTCGCTATGTTCATGAAGTTTATCCTGTGCCTGATGCAACTGGCCAAGGATGTCGTCAAGTTGCTGGTGATCGACACCATGCTTGTTTTTTAAACTGGCGAGTTCAGCCTGTTGATGATCCAGCTCCTTGAGCATTTCAGTTTTCAGATCGCCGCGCGACAGTATTTCCAGAATGTCGATTAACCCGGCAATGGTTGCGCGGCTGTCCCAGACAGAAAACCCGCGCATATTGTATTCGGTCTGCTGAAACAGATGTTCCAGGCGCATGAACGTGCGCATACGTTCATTCAGAGGCTGTTCGTATATAATCGTATTTTCCACGGGTCTTTTGTAAGGCTACTTATCCAGTTTATACGGCTTGACAGGGTAGCGAATTGTCGTGCAAATCAGTGGCTTTGGCAACTGTTAGCAAGCTGATCGTAGAACTGATACATTTTTTCGACCTGCTGCAGTAGTTGATCCAATGAGCCTTCATTGACAATGATATCATCAGCCAGCTCACGTCGGGACTGGCGTGAAGCCTGGCTGGCAATGATTTTTCTGACCTCATCTGCGGCAATGTTATCACGTAGCATGGTGCGGGAGAGTTGTAACTCAGCGGGCGCATCGACTAACAGAATCCGTTGTACCAGATCTTGCTGAGCACTTTCCTGCAATAGAGGTATAACGATAATACACCATGACGAGACAAGTTGGCGGAGGCGATTCCTGACTTCGGCGCGAATACGTGGATGAAGGATGTCTTCCAGCTCTCGGCGTTTATCCGATTGGTTAAAAATGAGCTGGCGCAGGGCAAGACGATCAAGGCAGCCCGTCGGGGTGAGGATTGCCTGGCCAAAGGTGGCTGTAATTTCGGCTAATGCGGGTTGACCGGGAGCAACCAGTTCGCGGGCAATCACATCGGTGTCGATAACCGGCACGCCGAGCTTGGCAAAGTGATCCGAAACCACTGTTTTGCCGCTGCCGATGCCCCCGGTTAAGCCTATCGCAAGCATATTGTTATCTTACTCGTAGAGGATGGTATTAAACGCAGAGGACGCTAAGGCGCAGAGACGCAAAGAAAAGATATTAATAATCATAGCGATACAAATTTATACTATTGTCTCCTTAACGCCCTCTCGCCGTTGGGGATAGGGGGGCTATTAATCGTTGCATAAGTGTTCGCATCATAGCCCCCTCTCCCTCTGGGAGAGGGTTGGGGAGAGGGGATTATGCAACGATTAATAATACGATCAGGCTGCGATCCATTGTAGATAGGCATGATTGAGGTTATCACCCCAGAGCAGAGCGATCCAGCCAGCGGCGGCGAGGAAGGGGCCAAACGGAATAGGGATGCCGCGTTGATGCCGGTTACTGGCGATGAGAAAAATACCGATAAGGGCACCAACAATGGATGAAAGCAATATAATGGCGGGTAACATCTGCCAGCCGAGCCAGGCGCCGAGCATAGCTAACAGTTTGAAATCACCGAAGCCCATACCTTCCTTGCCGGTCAGTTTTTTAAACAGCATATATACCGACCAGAGGATCAGATAACCGGCAGCCGCACCGATCACGGCGGACTCCAGATCGGTAAACAGATTCTGGGTGTTGAGTAACAGGCCCAGCCAGAGTAACGGTTGAGTAATGGAATCCGGCAGATATTGTTCATCCAGATCGATGAAAGCCAGGGCAATCAGTGCCCAGCTCAGGAGGATGGCGAAGGCTGTATTCAGGCTAAGCCCAAAGTGCCAGGCGCAGGCCAGGGTTAAAATAGCGGTGAAAAGCTCAATCGCCGGGTAGCGCAGCGGTATGGCGGTTTTACAATGGGCGCAACGACCGCCTAAAAACAGATAGCTGATTACAGGAATGTTTTCCCAGGAGGCAATGGCATGGCCGCATTGCGGGCAGCGGGAACGGGGCGTGTTGAGATTAAAAACCGGGGTGTCTTGTTCGCCGTTCGGCGGCGGGGATTTAGCCTCTTCTTCAGCCAGAAAGGCCAGGCACTCAGATTTCCAGCCTCTTTTGAGCATGATGGGCAGGCGGTAAATCACGACATTGAGAAAACTGCCGACGATCAGACCCAGCAGAAAGGTCGTGATATAGTAAAACTCGACGTGTTGCTGGAATAGTTCGTTGAGCATTCAACTTCCGCCAACTACCTTACCCATCTGGAAGATAGGCATGTACATGGCAACTACCAGCCCGCCTATCAATACACCGAGAATCGACATAATCAGCGGTTCCAACAGACTACTCAGGCCATCCACGGCATTGTCGACTTCTTCTTCGTAGAAGTCCGCCACCTTCGATAGCATGGTATCCATAGAACCTGCTTCTTCGCCAATGGCGGTCATTTGTACCACCATGTTGGGGAACAGGTTGGCCTGCTTCATGGCAATATTAAGCTGGGTGCCGGTCGAAACCTCATCCCGCATACGCATGACGGCATCGCTATAAACCACGTTGCCCACGGCACCGGCGACAGACTCCATGGCTTCGACTAGAGGCACACCGGCGGCAAACATGGTGGCCAGGGTGCGGGCATAACGGGCAATCGCCGCTTTGCGCAGGATGGGGCCAATAATGGGTGCATGTAACAGAGTTTTATCAAGAAAGACATTGAAGCTTTTGGAGCGTTTCTTGGCTTGCAGAAGACCATAAACTACCAGACCGATGCTGCCAAAAATAGCCCACCAATAGGACTGGAAGATCTTGGATAATTCAATTACAAATTTAGTCATGGCGGGCAGATCCGCGCCAAAGCCAGCGAACAGATCCTCAAACATCGGGATAACAAAAATTAGCAGAATAGCGGTAATGACGAAGGCGACGATCATGACGGCAGCGGGGTAGAACAGTGCTTTTTTGATCTTGCCCTTGATGGCCTCGGTTTTTTCCTTGTAGGTAGCGACTTTGTCGAGAATATCATCCAGAATACCGGCATGCTCACCGGCTTGTACCAGGTTGCAGTAGAGTTCATCAAATTGATAGGGATGTTTTTTCAGCGATTCGGAGAGATTGCTGCCGCTTTCAATGTCGGTTTTAATCGTGTTCAGTAATTGCTGCATACCTTTGTTTTCATGACCGCGGCCAATAATATCAAAGGCCTGTACCAGAGGTACTCCCGAACTCATCATGGTCGCCAGCTGGCGGCTGAAAATCGAGATATCAGCCGCTTTGATTCTTTTGTTGCCGCTAAACAGCGGCGCTGATTTTTTCTTGACCTTGGTGGGGTTAATGCCTTGACGACGCAAGTTGGCTTTGACCAAGGCCAGATTATGGCTGGTGGTTTCACCTTTGACGATCTGGCCCTTGCTGTCCTTGCCTTCCCAGATGAAGGTGCTTTTCTTTAATGCTTTTTCCGCCATGTGTTTATTCCTGTTAATTTACTGGCTTGCTACAGACATTGTATTGATCACTCTTTGGAAACCCGGTTTATTTCATCCAGGCTGGTGATACCATTTTTGACCTTCAACAGACCGGATTGACGTATATCCTGGATGCCTTCTCTTTGAGCCTGATCAGCCAGTTCTATAGCATCGGTGCCCTGCATGATCATGCGTTCCATTTTTTCGGACAGCGGCATCACCTGATAGATACCAACACGCCCTTTATAGCCGTCACTGCATTGATCGCAGCCCTTGGGACCGTAAATTTTCAGCCCCTCGGCAACATCTTCCTCAGTAAAACCTTCCGCCATTAACGCTTCTTTTGGAATGTCGAGTTCCTGTTTGCATTCTTTGCATAGTCGTCGTGCCAGACGTTGAGCAATAATGATATTCACCGCAGAAGCGATATTATAGGGAGGTACGCCCATGTTAATCATGCGAGTCAGGGTTTGCGGGGCATCATTGGTATGCAGGGTGGAGAGGACCATATGGCCGGTCTGGGCCGCTTTGATAGCAATTTCAGCAGTTTCGCGATCTCGAATTTCGCCGACCAGAATAATATCTGGATCCTGACGCAGAAAGGCGCGCAGAGCACTGGAGAAATCTAGCCCGACTTTGAGGTTGACGTTAACCTGGTTGATACCGGCAAGGTTGATTTCCACAGGATCTTCGGCGGTGGAAATATTGTTGTCCGGGGTATTGAGAATGTTGACGCCGGTATAAAGTGTGACTGTTTTTCCGCTGCCGGTGGGTCCAGTAACCAGAAACATACCGTAAGGTTTATGCAATGCTTCAAGGAACAGCTTCTTTTGATCGGGTTCAAAGCCCAACGCTTCTACCCCCAGCTTGGCGCTGTTAGGATCCAGAATACGCAAGACGATTTTTTCTCCGAACAGGGTCGGACAGGTGTTGACACGAAAATCGATGGCGCGATTTTTTGATAGATGTAGTTTGATGCGGCCATCCTGAGGTACCCGGCGCTCAGATATATCCAGCCGCGACATAACTTTAAGACGGGCGGACAGGCGGGGTGCCATATTGATAGGCGGGGCGGCCACTTCTTTTAGTATTCCATCCATGCGAAAACGCACACGATAGGACTTTTCATAAGGTTCAAAGTGAATATCAGAGGCGCCTTTATTGATGGCATCGAGCAGCACCTTATTGACGAAACGCACCACCGGGGTGTCATCTGCTTCGGATTCCGTGACCGGGGTTTTGTCTTCTTCCTCCTCGAGAAATTCGACATTATCGAGATCAGAATCTCCCAGCTCGGACAGGCTGGTGTCGGACTCTTCCATGATTTTGTCGATGGCACGTCCGAGCTTATCGTCCAGTACCAGGATGGGTTCGGTGGGGACGCCAACGTGGAATTTGATTTCATCCAGAGCCTGCAGGTTGGTGGGATCAGATACCGCAATATAGAGGCGGTTGCCGCGTTTGAAAATGGGCAGACTGCGGTGTTTACGGATCAGGTTTTCCTGAACCAGCTTGACCGTATCTGGCTCGATGCTGATGCTGTCGATGTCAAACAACGGCACGCCAAATTCTTCCGCAGCGGAACGGGCGATGGCCTGACTGTTGACGATTTTTTTGTTGACCAAATGGGTGACGAAGGGGGTTTTTTCTTTATAAGCCGTTTTTTGGGCCTTCAATGCCTGATCGTCATCCAGCAGGCCGTCGGCAATCAGGCGCCGGGCCAGACCGCCCAAGTGAGCTTGAGTTGCAGGAGTTGCCATAATTATTCGTTATCTTTCAGTTATATCTGGCTGGTGTGATGAGTCCAGCCGAGTAAGGTAAAAACACACAAATATAGCCAGAGTTATAACCATTTGTCGTAGATATTTCAAGAACTTATCAGTGGTTATCAGAACTGGATCTGGTTTATTTATCGGCCTGGGCTGGGGCAACTTGATTTCAGCGGACAAAAAGTGCTGGATATTTCTCTGTAGGAGAGAAGTTCTGGCACCGGGGGACTCAAACCGTGCCGCTTCATATTTAGAGAGAGTATCAATTGCTTGCAGTCAAGACATCATTGCTTGTCAGCATGTTTCGCCCTGTCGCAGTGACAGTGTAGCACTGGGTAGGGTTACCGGCGGTATTAGTGGAGCCAGCCGAACCGTCACTCAGAGTACAGTTTGCGACAACATAAGTGAAATTCAGCTTGCCGAGATTGGCGGCATCACTCAGTGTGGGATCCCAGGGAGAGGGGGTCCACATGCGGTTGCTGGCGGTAATGACGGTTTCGGTCGTGGCCGTAGTTGCGCCAGTAAAGAAAAACCCGTTTTCCTGGAAAAATTCCACCTGGGCGAGCTTAAGGGTGCCGATGCTTTCGGAACCTTCGGCCATGCGTGCGGTGCGGGTGTAGCTGTTATAGGCTGGAATGGCAACACTTACGACAATCGCAAGTATCGCCATGGCGACCATGAGCTCGATAAGACTGAAACCAGATTGTAATGGTTGACGACGATACATGCACTGTCTCCTGGAGCCATTTTCGTTATGCTTTAGATCTTTAAGTTTAGCATCAGTTTGATTAGAGTGTATCCTACCGCTTCCAGGGAAGCTGAAGATTTAATATTTGTGATTAAAGTCGCAGAAAATTATTTTTGAGGACCTGATAGCCCAGATTATGGATAGCCGCTGAAGCAGGTTAATAAAACGGTAAAATAGTTGCAGCGGAATAGTGCAAGTTGCACCGGGCAGTAGAGCTTTTATTTTGAAATATTTTTCTTATTCCAAATTCAGGTTATTTAACGGGCAACTATTGAATATTTCTGGAAAATGCCGACAATTAGGGAGTTGATGCGATGGGGCAATTTTGTCTGCTGTTGTTGGAACGATATCCTGCCATTGTTGAGCAAATCCGACTTAGCCTTCCTGGAAATACCCTTATCCTGAATTCTCATCTAAAAAAGCAGCGTGCACAAATAATTTATGTCTGAATCGCTTAGTATTATTTTACCGGCCAAAAACGAGGCCGCCTCACTGGTTAGCTTATTGCCTGAATTACGGCGCCGTTATCCTGCGGCTGAAATTATCGTCATCGATGACGGTTCGAGCGACAATACCGCCGAAATCTGTGCCCAGAGTGAGGTCAAGTGCGTCCGGCATGCGCATAGCCTGGGCAACGGTGCGGCCATCAAGCATGGCGCACGCTTCGCCAGCGGCAAGGTGCTGGTTTTCATGGATGCGGATGGCCAGCATGATCCAGCCGATATCGACAGGTTGCTGGAACACCTGCACAGCGGCTTCGATATGGTGGTTGGTGCCCGGGACGCGGCCTCACAGGCCAGTCTGGCACGCAAGATTGCTAACGGCGTCTATAATCGTCTGGCCAGCTGGATTGTTCGGCGACCTATCCAGGATCTGACCTCCGGATTTCGGGTCGTGCGAGCGAAAAAATT
>JAADGZ010000301.1 GCA_013152045.1 Gammaproteobacteria bacterium | reverse complement strand
TCGGGTCCGGAACCATCCGGGAAAGTTTCGCTTCCGCAATCATGCCAAACCATCGTTGCAAAGTAAGTCCACACGATAGGGGACAGACTGGCTAAGGCCAAAAGTCTCCGGGTCATGATACGTTGTCAACACGCAACATTGAATAGGTCATTTACGCTATTGTGTTGGTCCGTTCCCAGATGAGATAAATGCAACAACAAAGTGAATATGCAAACTCAAATTCGTCCGGGAAACACTTCGAGGTTCCGGGGGTATTTGAGAAACACAGGAGGATAGCAAGTGCAGATGAGTCACGATGTATTGTTGCAAGCTTATCAAACGATGCGAACTATTCGTGAATTCGAAGAGCGAATTCACATTGAAAACACCACCGGCGACATCCCAGGTTTCGTTCACCTCTATGCAGGAGAGGAAGCGATCGCAACCGGGGTTTGCATGAATCTGAATAAGGATGACTACATTGCCAGCACCCATCGTGGCCACGGCCACTGCATCGCTAAAGGCTGTGATGTTAAAGCAATGATGAAGGAGATCTATGGGCGCTCCACCGGCCTGTGTGGCGGCAAGGGCGGGAGCATGCATATCGCCGACCTGGAGAAAGGTATGTTGGGAGCGAACGCCATCGTTGGTGGTGCACCGCCTCTGGCGATCGGGGCTGCTCTGTCTGCCAAGACGCTCGGCGACGGGCGTGTAGCCGTTGCATTCTCCGGGGATGGCGCCTCGAATCAGGGCACTGTATTTGAAGCCATTAACATGGCGGTCGTTCTCTCGTTACCGGTGCTTTTTGTGTTTGAGAATAACGGTTATGGGGAAGGTACTGGTCACGATTACGCAGTGGGCTCAGGGGATATCGCCGGCAGGTGTGCCGGGTTTGGGCTACCTGCTCAGAAAGTGGATGGTACAGACTTTTTTGCAGTGCAGAAAGCAGCTTCAAAAGCAATTGAGCGGGCCCGGGCAGGAGGAGAACCCAGTGTTATCGAGTGCCAAGCTGTACGTTTTTTTGGGCACTTTGAAGGCGACCCACAACTCTACCGCAGTAAGGATGAGATTGAGTCGTTGCGTGAACACTCGGATTGTCTGAAGCTTTTCCGCAGCGCTGTATGCGCCGATGGGCAGGTGCAGGGCAATCAGCTTGATGCCATTGACGAATATGTTGCACAACTCATCGATGAAGCTGTCAGTGAGGCGCAATCCGCACCATTCCCTGATGCATCGGAAGTTCTCACAGACGTTTACAAGTCCTATCTGTAAAACCCAACCAGGCAGCAACAGGCGCTGCAGGAGTATCGTTCCATGCCACAGAAAACCTATCGACAAGCGATTAATGAAGCCTTGCGCTCGGAAATGCAACGCGACCCGGGAGTGATCATTCTTGGTGAAGACGTCGCTGGTGGTGCCGGCTGCGCGGGTGAAGAGGATGCCTATGGTGGTGCGCTTGGCGTGACCAAGGGCCTGATTGGGGAGTTCGGCCAGAGCCGGGTCATTGATACGCCCATTACCGAGAGCGCCATCGTTGGTGCTGCCGCTGGCGCTGCCATGACGGGCCTGCGACCGGTTGCCGAGCTGATGTTCGTTGATTTTCTCGGTGTCTGTTTTGATCAGATCTTTAACCAGGCAGCGAAATTTCGTTATATGTTTGGCGGCAAGGCAAAAACCCCGCTGGTGCTGCGTACCATGATTGGCGCCGGTTTCAGGGCTGCTGCCCAACACTCGCAAACGCTTTACCACCTGTTTACCGCGGTGCCCGGGCTGAAGTGCGTGGTGCCCTCGAATGCCTATGACGCAAAAGGACTGCTCATTCAGGCCATTCGGGACGATGATCCGGTCGTATTTTTTGAACACAAAGTGTTGTATGACACTACCGATGATGTGCCGGATGAGGCATATAGCATTCCCTTTGGTGAGGCGAACCTGGTGCGTGAAGGCAATGACGTTACGATGGTCGCCTTGTCACGCATGGTGCACTTTGCTGCCGAGGCTGCTGATTCACTGGCACAGGAAGGCATTTCTGTTGAAGTCCTGGATCCCCGCACAACATCTCCTCTGGATGAGGATTCTATTATTGAAAGTGTTGAGAAAACCGGCAGGCTGGTGATCGTGGATGAATCAGCGAAGCGCTGTGGACTGGCCTCTGATATCGCCGGTATGGTTTCCCAAAAGGCCTTTTCTGCTCTCAAAACCGGTATCATTCAAATCACGCCACCGCACACGCCGGTGCCGTTCTCCCCGGTTCTGGAGGACGCATGGATACCTTCCGTGGATGGGATCAAACAGGCAGTGCATGAATTGGCGAAGCACTAATTTCAGTGGCTGAGGCGGTTTACCAGGCTGGTGCGGTTATGGACATCAACTTTGGCGTAAATTGAGCGCAAATGATTCTGTACCGTGCGAATGCTGATAAACAGTTTTTGGGCAATTTCGGGGTTGGTCATACCGGTACTCACCAGGTGCACAATCGCTCTTTGTCGGGTGGTCAGGCAGAATTCCTGCAACCTGTCCTGGCGTATGTTACTGAATTCCCCAGCGTTTAAATAGATGACCCGGGTGCCATCTTTACAGGTGTGAACTTCAACTGACAAATCGGTGGTTGCCTGCAGGCAGAGCTTGTCCGGCCCGTTGGAGTTTCCCATGTTTTGGTGGCCGATCTGGCGGCAAAAATCCAGTACGTGTTGCGGTATGCTTTGGCTGGATGCCAGATCGTCGCAGGGAGGTTCGTCTGGTAGACGCAACAACTGTTCGGCCTTGTTGTTAGCGTACAGGGGTGTGTCCATTCTGTTGAGGACAATAACACCCCGGTTGGAGCTGTCATGCACCATGGTGTCGATCACACTACGATAACAGCTGGATTCTTCCGTACGAGTGGCCTTTTCTACTGCTGCGCTCAGAAATGGAGAAAGTAAACAGGCCTTCTCGGCGTCCCGCCTGGAAAAAGGTACCGCACCGGGTGGGCGGTGAAAACCGAATAGCCCAATCGGCTGGTGGTGACTGATGAGCCCTAGGACAAGCACATGATAAACCGACTGCGGTTTCAGAAAGTCTGCATAAAACTCCGTTGCAATGAGTTTCTTATGGGACATGAGCTGGCTGGAAACCACGACGGGTGAATCTTCATCCGGTGCATCGAGAAAGGCGTTAACGAACGGGTCCTGTTTGTGATAGCGCTGATGCCACAACTTTGGCCCCTGGTCCGGGACGCCACGGGACAGGCCGTTTTGGAACGACCAGCGGGAGTGCTCCCTGGTGATTGCAAAATACAGACTGCTATGGGCACCGAGGGCTCTTTCAAGACGGCGCAAGATAGCCTGTTGAAGCTCAAGCTGCGAATCACACTCCAGCGCGATTCGCCCCAACTTCATAACCTCTGAAAAATCCTGTGTCCTTAACTGCGAGATAAATCTTCCTCCTCAGGTGCACCCTGAACTCAGAAGCAGCATAGCAAGACCGAAACGTACACCCTGAAATTCCGGGAAACAGGGATTTAGGCCGTTTACGCTATTGTTCTAAGTCGTCATAAGGGTCAAATATTAGCAACAAAAAGTACAACAATGAAATGTGAGATTAAAAATCCGAGACTAAAGGGTAGCCAGGAGCTTAGCATGACTGCAAGAGTAGAAGGAAAAATAAGCTTGGTAACAGGCGCCGGCTCAGGCTTGGGAAAGGCAATTGCCAAGTTGCTGGTAGAAGAGGGTGCGCAAGTCATACTGACCGATATTAATTCAGCAACCGGAGCCGTTGCTGCACGGGAAACGGGTGCGTTGTTTTTGCCGCAGGATGTCGCACGGGCCGAAGACTGGCTGCGTGTCACCGAAAAAGTGATGGAGCTATATGACAGGCTGGATATCCTGGTAAACAACGCGGGGTTTGCCGGCCCTGGTCTGGATAAGACGCCGGAACATACCACCCTGGAGGATTGGAACCATATCCAGGCGGTGAATTCAACAAGTGTCTTCTTGGGCTGCAAAGCGGCAATTCCGCTCATGGCGAAAAGTGGTGGTGGTTCGATCGTCAATATCTCCTCCATCGCTGCGCTGGTACAGACGTGGTTCAACACGCCCTATGGCGCCAGCAAGGCCGCAGTCCGTCAGTTGACACAGTCGGTTGCTGTTTATTGTGCGCGGAAAAACTATGGCATTCGATGCAACTCCATTCATCCGGGTCAGATAATGACGCCGATGCTGGAAGGGTTGTTGGGTGAAGATGGAGAGGGTGGGTCGGTACGAGAGGAGTTTCTGAAGAAAATTCCCATGGGTGAGTTCGGCGAGCCCAGGGATATCGCCTACGCGGTGCTATACCTCTGCTCGGATGAGGCAAAACATGTGACCGGTTCGCAGCTCCTGGTGGATGGTGGCATGTTTGCGGACTTATAGGAGAAATGCATATGATGATTGAAATGGATAAACAGGCCTTGCTTGCCGCCTATCGCAGCATGCGGACTATTCGCTCTTTCGAAGAGCGCATGCACGTGGAATTTGCATCCGGCGACGTGCCCGGATTTGTCCATTTGTATGCAGGTCAGGAAGCATCTGCGGTCGGCATCTGCAGCCACCTGACCAGGGACGACTATCTTGCCGGCACCCACCGCGGCCATGGCCATGCCATCGCCAAGGGTGCCGACCCATTAAAAATCCTGTTGGAAATTTATGGGCGGGCTGATGGATTGTGTGGTGCCAAGGCCGGCTCCTGTCATTTGCACGATACTTCTGTCAACTATATGGGTGCCAACAGCGGTGTAGGCAGTGGCGCGGCGCTTGCGTGCGGTGTGGCGCTGACAGCGAAGCTGAAATCTACAGGTGCGGTTGCCGTGGCCCTGATCGGTGAGGGGGCCGCCAACCAGGGGGTGGTGTCAGAATCCATGAACCTGGCCTCCGTCTGGCAGTTGCCGGTGATCTTCGTTTTCGAAAATAACGGTTATGCCGAGGC
>JAADGZ010000209.1 GCA_013152045.1 Gammaproteobacteria bacterium | reverse complement strand
CATGTCGCAGTGCATGGCTTCCAGATTGCGCAGCATGTCGAGCAGGCTTTCGCCTTTTTTGGTTGCCGAAGTCTGGATGTTGATATTGATAACATCCGCCGACAGGCGTTTGGCCGCCAGCTCAAACGTGGTGCGGGTGCGCGTACTGGCTTCGAAGAACAGGTTGGCGATGGTCTTGCCGCGCAGCAGGGGGGCTTTTTTTACCGGCTTGTTGATGACCGAAGCAAAATTTTCGGCATGGTCGAGAATATCGGTCAGGGTCGAACGCGAGACGCCTTCGGTGGTGAGAAAATGGCGCAGACGGCCCTGCTTGTCGAACTGGATGTCCTGACGGATCATGTGCCGGTTTTTTCCTCTGGGGTCTGAATTTGCAGGTTCAGCGGATCGGGACCGCTGAGCTTAACGTGTTCGTCAGGGGCCAGATCCATGTGCATGCCGCGCACATCCGCGCAGATGGGTAGTTCCTGGCCACTGCGCTGTACCAGCACCGCCAGGTTCACCGAGGCCGGACGGCCGTAATCAAAAATCTCGTTCAAGGCGGCGCGGATGGTGCGTCCGGTATGCAGTACATCGTCCACCAGAATAATATGCCGATCTTCCACATCAAAATCCAGTTGTGAAGGCTCGACCTGGGGATGCATGCCGATACGGGTAAAGTCATCACGATAGAAGCTGATATTGAGCGTACCCAGGGGGATGCTTTCAGGTAGCCGCTCAAGCAAAGCCTGGGCTACCCAGACACCACCGGTGTGAATGCCGATCATGAGCGGATCATGAATATGGTTTGTCTGTAGCAACTGGATCAGATCATCGGCCATACTTTGCAGCAGGGCATCAACATCATGGCCTTGTGTCATTTAATCCGAACCCCTGTGTACTTGTGCATCCATCCAGCTTTGCAGAATCAGCTGGGCGGCAATGTGATCATTATACTGCGGCATACTTTTTTTTACTCGCGGAGCCTGTTTTTCACGCAATAACATGTTGGCTTCCAACGAGCTGTAGCGTTCGTCTACCAATTCAACCGGCAGATTGTACCGCCCTTTGAGTTGATTACCAAAGCGCCGTGCCGCCTTGCTCATATCCTGTTCACCACCATCTTCCTGTAGCGGTAGACCTACCACCAGCAGTTCGGGTTGCCATTCTTCAATCAGACGGCTGATCCCACTCCAGTCCGGTTTCTGGTTTTTACCGAGCAGGGTGAGCAAGGGGGTAACGGTGCAGGTAACTTCCTGGCCCACGGCGACGCCAATACGATTTCTGCCAAAGTCGAAGCCAAGCAGGGTGCGGCTCACGCATGCCCCACGTCGCTGGAGAGCTGGGACAGCTCGATCCCCAGCAGCGCGGCGGCCGTAGCCCAGCGTTCATCTACCGGGGTATCGAAAATGATGCGGTTTTCAGCTGGGCCATTGAGCCAGCTGTTGGCGGCGATTTCTTCTTCAAGTTGACCCGCGCCCCAGCCAGCGTAGCCCAGAGCGATGAGAAATTTCTCCGGCCCCAGGCCGTGGGCAATGGCTTCAATGATGTCCTGAGAAATGGTTAATGCCAGATCAGCGCCAAGTTCCAAGGTGTTGTCCCATTCTCCCTGCGGCGTATGCAAGACAAAGCCTTGCTCCGGTTGCACCGGGCCGCCACGATAAACCGGAGCCTTGGCCATCTCCGGCTCGCCCAGATCAATACCAAGCTGGGCAGTGAGATCGCCCAGGTTCATCGGTGTCGGGCGGTTGATCAACAGACCCATGGCACCCTCCGGGTTGTGATCACAGAGGAAGGTGACGGTATGGGAGAAATTCGGATCCTGCAGGCCCGGCATGGCGATGAGAAACTGTTTGCTTAATTGCGAGATAAAGCCCATGCGGGGAAGTATTATCAATGCGGGGGAAAGATTCAAGAAAAAAGATACCGGGGTAATGTATGGCATGCCACCTGTTCTTGGTGCCTTGTCTCTTTTTTCTTGAATCTCCGTTGGGTTTAATTCCACGTTGCTTGCAGCGAAAAACGGTAGGATGGGTAGAGCGAAGCGAAACCCATCAATTAATACCCCGCAGCAAGCTGTGGGGTAGTTTATTCTTTCCCCTGGTTTACCGCCCCCCTGTGGTCAGGCCGTTGCCGCTTTTGAAATACCAGACCCGGGGAATATGCAGGACATCGGTATCAACCAGGATTTCCTTGCTCAGTGGCGGGAAGGGTGCGGCCAGACGGACGATGCGTTTCGCGGCTTCATCCAGAACCTTGTGCCCGGAGGACTGGATGATTTTCATATGATTGAGGCTGCCATCCGGGTTAATCGCCACATCCAGCAGCAGACTGCCATCAATATTATGTCGCAGCGCCTCTTCGGGATAGTTGAGGTTACCAAAGCGTTCCACCTTGGCGCGCCAGGTATCCAGGTAACTGGCAAAACGGTATTCCTTGGCATTGGCGCCACGCACATAGGTGCGCCGAGGGGTGACCTGGAAGGTTTTTTTCATGCGTTTGATTTCGGCGCTCATGCGGGCAATTTTCTGTCGGCTGCGTTCCAATAATTGCGCCGCCGTGAGAGGCTGAGATAGATCGGGCAGAGGATCTTTCTGTAATTTGCTGGGCGTTTTTTGTTTTGCCCGATGTGCCGTCATGACTTCTTGTTGCAGCTTCTGGGGCTGGCTACGAGGCGGGGCAATGGCTTCTTTACTGGCCGGTGCAAAACCATCATCTTGCGTGGGGCTAGGGTTAGAGAATGGGCTTTGATCGCGGGTTTTTTTCTTCACGTTACCGCCGCCCTTTTGATTGGCCTGGGCGAGGTAATCGGCATCCTTTGGTGCTTCTTCAGAGTGGCTTTGCACCAGGGTGATTTCCATGGTCGTCAACGGCGGCATGTCATCGTCATCGGCAACATTGAAACTCACGCCTAATATCACAATGGCATGGAAGGCCAGAGCGAAAAACAGGGTCATGCCCAGGCGATCAGTCGATGAAATGGAAGAAGAGGGAACAGCCATTGTCACGGGGTTTTATATGCCACATGTTGCAATAAAGATCGGCTGATTATACCGTTGATAATACCCAGTGCCACGGCAAAACTTAACAAAACTGGAAACAGTCGCCAGAGTCCGGGATGAGGAATAAATAAAAGATAGGCGCAACTAAACTGGGCGCTGATATGGGCTATCGAGGCTAGCAGACTGTAGCCCAGCGGGCCAAAGCCCCGCCCCGGCAGCTTGCTTCCCAGGCCTAGAATAAACACGCTGGTCACCGCACCGCTTAAACTCAGCATAAAGGTGGGCGAGAGAAACGTGCCCAGTACCAGCGAACCCACCAGCACCCGCAGGATACTGACCCAGGCCGCCGTGCGCCAGCCGAACTGGCACAGCACCGTGATGGTAATGATATTAGCCAGCCCCGGTTTGAGTCCCGGAATGGGACTCGGCAGACTGCTTTCTAGCACATGAATAGTGACTGCCAGCGCTGTGAACCAGGCAATGCGGCTATCTTCATGAGTACTTTTGAGGGTGATTTTCATTAATAATTCATACTGTCATATTCCCCCTGCCCCATGATCTCGATGCTGATTCTGTTCGGCAGACAAGCGTTGAAGTCGCCGCTTTGGCTGAGCCAGCCTTTGTGGATGCAGACCTTGCCGGTGCAGGGCGAGGAGATGAAGCGGATTTTTCCATTTTTAATCTGTAAGCGACTGGTTCCCAGCGGTCCGTTGACATCAAACTCCTGATCTTTATCTAAAGCCAGTTCCTTGACCAGGGTTTCCCCGCGCATGATGCGCACGGTGGTGCCTGCGGTAGTGGCTTGCCAGTAATGCAGATAGACGAAAGGCAGGGCAAGAACGGCAATCAGTAACAGAACGATATCAGCGCGTGTCATCAGGGCTGGATAATGATGGGTTTGTAATTCATATCTGTCAGTTCAATGCGTTTGGCCATTGCCGGAGTCATGAAGATCTCGCCTTTTTTATCTACCAGCATAACGTAGCGCAGATGCATTTTGCGGGCGATGGTTTGCCAGCCGCTCGGGCCAGCAACGAACAGGGCGGTGGCGGCGGCATCAGCGGTGGCGGCATCGCCAAGGATCACGGTAACCGAGGTGCTTTGATCGGTTGGGTAGCCGGTGCGTGGATCGATAATATGGTCATAACGCCGTCCCTTGTAATCATAGTAACGTTCGTAATCGCCGGAGGTGAATACGCTTTCGCCATCACTGACATCCAGTGCCGCCAGTACTTCTCCCTTCTTACGTGGATGGCGGATGCCAATGCGCCAGGGTCGATCACCATGGCTGCCGATCACCTTGAGATCGCCGCCAGCATTAATAATGGCATCGTGCACGCCCTGGCTGCGCAGGTAATTAATGATTTGGTCGATGGCGAAGCCCTTGGCCATGCCGCCGAAGTCCAGTTGTACGGCTGGATTGCGACTGCGCATGCGCAGGCCGTCAATTTCGATATCCGACATACGTGGATGTTGGGCAAGAAGTTTTTCGATGTCTTTTTTGGGCGGTGGTGGGCCTTTGGGGGCGTCATCCTGGTGATAACCCCAAAGCGCGATGAGCTTGCCGATGGCAGGATTAAACAGATTGTTGCTGATGCGGGATAGTTCAATGCCTTTTTTTATCAGTGGCACTACCGAAGGATCAGCGGAGAACCAATCACCGGTGGCAAGCAGGGTGTTGGTGCGTCCCATCGGCCCTGGTTTCCAGGCGTGCCAGGCTACGTGCATGAAATTCAGATCTTTGCGGATGTGATCAATGCTCTTCTGCGCTAGCTTCGGATCAATGTCGCGTAGAGTAATATTGACCAGGGTGCCGAAAACCAACAGCGTTTGTTTGTATTCGCGCGGAGCCTGCTGGCAGCCGGAAATCAATAACAGCAGAGAAAGGAGAGTAAATAAACGTAAATGACGAGCTAAATGCATAGTATTTGGGGCTTAATGG
>JAADGZ010000135.1:5079-6645 GCA_013152045.1 Gammaproteobacteria bacterium | reverse complement strand
TTGCATCGGAATCAACGCTCATGAAATAATTCCAGGCGGCCAGATGCCCCACTAATGGCTTGGTATCAAGACCAGAAAGTTCTTCTTCACCCACCGAGAAAGCAAGCACCGGGATATCTTCAGCCGAAACCCCCTGATTGGCCAGCTCCTTGTAGAATGGAATATTGGCGTCACCATTAATGGTGGATACCACGGCGGTTTTCTTGCCCGTGCTGCCGAATTTTTTGATCTCTGAAACAATCGACTGCCAGTCAGAATGACCGAAAGGCGTGTAATTGATCATGATGTCTTTTTTCTTAACTCCTTTGGCCATCAAATAGGCCTTGAGAATTTTATTGGTGGTACGTGGATAGACATAATCAGTGCCTGCCAGAACCCAGCGTTTAACACCAACTTCATTCATCAGATAATCAACCGCCGGTATTGCCTGCTGGTTAGGCGCGGCACCGGTGTAAAACACGTTTTTCGATGATTCTTCACCTTCATATTGCACCGGGTAGAATAAAATATTATTCAACTCTTCGAAGACCGGCAATACTGATTTACGTGATACCGAAGTCCAGCAGCCAAACACCACGGCCACATGATCCTTACTGATCAGTTCACGTGCCTTTTCAGCAAACAGCGGCCAGTTAGACGCAGGATCCACCACTACGGCTTCGAGTTTTTTGCCCAGCAGACCACCTTTTTTATTCTGCTCATCAATCAACATCAGCATGGTGTCTTTCAGGGTTGTTTCTGAAATCGCCATCGTGCCGGATAAGGAATGCAAGATACCGACCTTGATGGTATCTGCAGCCTGCGCCAGGCTGGAGCCGAGCAGTGATGAGGCGGTCAGAACTGCAGCGAGCGCCCATTTTTTAAGATTTTTTGTTCTCATGATAAAAGTTCCTGTGTGCTTTAAATCTGGAATTGCATGCCAAATAGAATCGTTGTGCGATCGACACCCTTGATACCGCTAGCACTGGCATCACCACTGGTCATATTCAGGTTCAACTTGAGGTTCTGACCGGATATCACATAATTAACGCCCACTTCCGTCAAAGTACTGCTGTCGCCAACCGAGGGAGAGTTATTGGTATAACGCACATAAGGCTGGTACTTGCCAGAGCCGGTCTGATTACCGATCAAATAGGCAAAGCTGGCAAAATACGCTGAGCCGTCAAACATCGAGAAAACAGGACTGGTCGCCGAAGTGGAAATATCAAAGGACTTGTATTCGCCTTCGACCGTCACCGCCGCACCATTGGCCAACGGTTTTTCAAACAAACCGTCAATGGCATAACCGGTAAATGAACCCGACTGCGTAGCCGTACCATAACCGTCACCCTGATGCTGGGCAGAAATAGCCAGAGTCAGAATATCGCCGGCTTTACCAAAATAGGTGCTGCTGGTGTAATAGCCCGGATTGGCTTCTTTATTGAGGAAATTGTAAGCCAGGCGTGTAGCAAACAAAGGTGCATCCGTTTGATTGGCCGCGCCGCTGTAGCCGTCAAAGACACCCACGGCATACTGGAATTTACCCAAGCTGCCCCAGGCGGTAACGCCTTCATCACGACCATAGGT
>JAADGZ010000135.1:0-5067 GCA_013152045.1 Gammaproteobacteria bacterium | reverse complement strand
GCTTGGCATCATTATCGGAAGGATAAAGCGGGACGCTGTACTGGCCCCAGGTAAGACCGTAAAACGGCCCGTTCATTTCGATGCGATCGGCCGGGGTCAGCATACGCCCCATCCATACATTGAAGGTTTTACCCGGCTCATACTGGATGATGGCATCCAGCACCCCGTACTCGTCCCACATTTTGTCGGTGCCGAAGTAAAATTTAAAATCTTTGCTGGCCTGACCGGCGATATACAAACGCATATTTTCCAGATTGAAGTTATTCGCCCGGCTGCTGCCGTTCGGCGCAGCATCGCTAACAGAGGCAACGGAAGTACGTATTCCGGCCCCGAAACTGATCCAGCGAGTATCATCGATTTTAATTTTTCCGCCGGCCCATACCGGCGCACTGCTTGCGATAAGCAGGCTACTCAAAAGTAGCGATTTCCCAACTACACTTTTCTTTTGCATTGATAGATTCCTGTTGCTACGGCCAAGGGCCGGTTAAAAGTCAAGGGAAAAGTCAGGTGATGTGCAGAAACATGAAACCGATACCTGACTTTATGGCTACCGAGTTTATACACAGCCGGGCCAGGACAAAATTCGGCAAGTGGCGCAGAGGCATACGTCAAATGACGCATGGCGCATAAATTGCCAATAGGATATTTATCTGAAATATCTTTAGTTAAAACTTTATAATGATCGATTCACAACCCTGCATAGCGCAGTTACAGGTATAAGCAATTCCCCATGAGCATAAATAAAGACGCCTTGCTGATCAGGCGGGAATACAACAAATGGGTGGCCAACGAAACCCTGGAAGATTACGCCCTGCGCTATACCGCCAAACAGGCGCGGCGTTGGTCCGCCGGCTGGGTGGCCAATACCGCCCTGGGGATTGTTTCTTTTCTGGCTCTGGAGGCCATCGGCGGTGCCATCACCCTGAATTACGGCTTTACTAACGCCATGTATGCGATCCTGGTGGTCGGCGCAATTATTTTTCTGTCCGGTCTACCGCTGTCCTATTATGCCGCACGCGACGGCGTGGACATCGATCTGCTCACCCGCGGCGCCGGCTTCGGTTACATCGGTTCTACCATTTCATCGCTGATCTACGCCTCCTTTACTTTTATTTTCTTCGCCCTGGAAGCCGCGATCATGTCGATGGCCATCCATATGATGACGGATATTCCGCTGTCCCTGGCCTATGTGATCAGCGCGGTTGTGATCATTCCATTGGTCACTCACGGCATCACCCGCATTTCCCGCTTTCAGGCCTGGACTCAGCCTATCTGGCTGTTTTTACAAATTCTGCCGCTGGTTTTTATCGCCACCCACGAATCAACCGCCTTTGCCAGCTGGATGAGCTTCAGCGGTCTTGAGACCGGGGGGAAACAAGGCTTTGATCTGCTGCTTTTTGGTGCCGCCTCAGCCGTTATTTTCCCCCTGATTGCGCAAAATGGTGAGCAGGCTGATTTTTTGCGTTTTTTACCCACCACCGATCAATGCAAAAAAAGCCAGTGGTGGATGGCCGTGGTGGGCGCCGGACCGGGCTGGGTGGTATTTGGCGTCGTCAAACTGTTTATCGGTTCGTTTCTCGCGGTTCTCGCCCTGAGTCACGGCTTACCGCCGTCACTGGCCAGCGACCCGGCACACATGTACAACGTGGCCTTCCAGTACATTAGCGCAAACCCTGACATGGCACTGTGGCTGGCCGGGGTTTTTGTCATCATCTCGCAACTGAAGATCAACGTGACCAACGCTTATGCCGGCTCGATCGCCTGGGGCAATTTTTTCTCACGGCTGACCCATAACCACCCAGGGCGGGTAGTCTGGCTGGTGTTCAATGTCGCTATTGCGCTGATGCTGATGGAACTGGGTCTGTATCAGGCCTTTGAAAGTATCCTGATCACCTACGCCAGCCTGGTAGTCGCCTGGATCGGCTGTGTGGTCGCCGATCTGGTGATCAATAAACCGTTGGGCCTGAGTCCTCCTCATATCGAATTCAGACGCGGCCATCTGTATGACATCAATCCGGTCGGTGTGATTTCGATGTTTATTGCTTCCTCGGTTGGTATTATCGCCAACCTCGGTTTTTTCGGTCCGGTTGCCGAAGCACTAGCTGCTTTTTTGTCTTTGTCGATTCCGTTTGTCAGTATGCCTTTGATCGCCTGGCTGACCAAAGGACGATATTATCTTGCTCGACCTAAAGACCAACCGACAACCGAAACGGCACAACAGCAGTGCCGTATTTGTGAAAACTCATTTGATCACGAAGACATGAGTCATTGTCCAAGTTACAGCGCCCCTATCTGTTCCCTGTGTTGCGCACTGGACTCCCGTTGTGGCGACCAATGCCGGCCACAGGCGCATCTGGCAGCACAAACTTCTGCCGTCTTCAGCCGAATACTGCCAGGCTTTATTAATAAGCAACTGCATTCCGTCAGCGGGCATTTTTTGGGGATATTTATAATCACCGCCGGCATTATCGCCAGCCTGCTAGCAGTGGTATTTTATGCTCAGCAGGAAAAGTCACAGGCGGATCTGACTCTGATTAGCGGCACATTGTGGCAGGTGTTTTTTCTACTGCTATTGCTCACTGGGGTTTTGATCTGGCTTTATGTACTGGCCCAGAAAAGCGCCCGTTTCGCACTCAGCGAAACCCAGCTTCAGGCGGAATTACTGACCCAGGAAGTCAACGCACATGAAGTGACCGCCGTCGAACTAGCCCAGGCCCGCGATGCCGCGAATGCCGCCAACCAGGCCAAATCGCGTTATTTATCCGGTGTCAGCCATGAACTCAGAACGCCCTTGAATACGATTTTTGGCTATGCCCAGCTGATGGAAGGCAATTCTCGACTGGATGACAAAAACCGGAAAATTGCCACGGTAATAAAGCGCAGTAGCGAACATCTGTCCGATGTGATCGAGGGCCTGCTGGAAATTTCCAAAATTGAGGCACGCAAACTCGATCTGCATCGTGATACAGTCGATCTACGCGCTCTGATTCAGCAGCTCGAAGATATGTTTCGGCCTCTGGCCGAAAGCAAGGGGATTGATTTTATCGTCCGCTGCCAGGCAGAATTGCCCCGTTTTGTATCCATTGATGAAAAAAGGCTGCGTCAGATCCTGCTGAATCTATTGTCCAATGCGATCAAATTCACCCCCGAAGGCAAGGTAGAGCTGCTTATCAGTTACCGCAATCAGGTAGCTCGCATCCTAATCAAGGACTCTGGCATCGGCATTGCAAAAACCGATCAGAAAAGAATTTTCGAACCCTTCGAGCGCGTGCGCGACAGCCAGACCCAACTTATCAGCGGAACCGGTCTGGGCTTATCCATCAGTCGTTTACTGGTTGAAATGATGGGCGGCAACCTTGAGTTAACAAGCCTGCCAGGCAAAGGCAGCGAATTTTGTCTGAGTCTTTTCTTACCCGGTGTCAGCGAGGAGCTTGCGGTCAGTCAAAGTCAGGCCGATATACAGGGCTATACCGGCCGCCCGCAACATATCATGGTGGTCGACGATGAAAACAGTCACCGGCATTTGATTTATGATTTCCTGCATCCCCTCGGCTTCATCGTACACCAGGCTGAATCCGCCGAGCAGGCGCTGAATTTATTAAAGGAACGATCGATCGATCTGTTTTTACTCGACATTTCCATGCCGGGAATGGACGGTTGGCAGTTACTGGCCACACTTCGCCAGCGTGGCTTCAGCGCACCGGTCATCATACTCTCGGCTGAATCCTATGAAGACGCCCGACTGAACCAGAAGAATGCTGATTTTCAGGCTTATATCAGCAAGCCGGTGCGACTAGAAAAACTTCTGGAACAATTACAACGCAGTCTTGATCTGCATTGGTACAATCCTGAGGCGGCCTCTGCCGCGTCCAGTGATGGTGCTGAAACGAGTCATGATAAAGAGAACAGTCCGGCGCAGGAGTCCATTACGCGCCTGAGAGAGTTTGCCAAAATCGGCTACCTGAAAGGCGTACTTGAATGCACCGAACAACTCGAACTAGAAAACCCGGAAAGCCAATGGGTAACGCAACTGAGAATATTAGCGGATAAGTGTGATCTGGATGGAATCGTGCGCACTATCGATGAACAGGTCAACCTGAAAGGTAACACCGAGTAATGCAAAAATTCAGAGATAAAACAACGGTTCTGGTGGTCGACGATTCACCGGGTTCACTGGGCATGATCAATATGGCTCTGGATGAAGCTGGAATTGCGGTATTGATTGCGCTCAACGGTCAGCAGGCCATGAATGTGCTGGAGCAAATTACCCCCGACATCATTTTACTGGATGCCCTTATGCCGGTCATGGACGGTTTCGAATGCGCCCGCGAAATTCGTAAAAAGCTGCCGCTGACGCCGATCATTTTTATGACCGGTCTTAGCGAGGTCGAACATATCGTCAAAGCCTTCGATGCCGGCGGCAATGACTATATTATTAAGCCGATCCGCCCGGAGGAATTGCTGGTACGCATTCGCCAGCATACCAGCAGTGCGCGCATGCTGATCGAAGCTCAGAAAGCCCTGGACGCCATGCGCCAGCATGTATTTTGCATTGACAAAAACGGTCGGATTTTATGGGCCACCCCCGAAGCTCAAACCCTGTTAAATCAATATCAACAACAGCAGGGCGAGGAAACGAGTGAATTCAACCTCAGGCTCAGCCGTTGGTTGCCCAATGGGCAGGCCGGGCATGATCTGGCCCTGCCCGTGCAACAGCAAGATCTGCTACTCACCGTGCATTATTTCAAACAAACTGAAGAGGATGAATATCTTCTTAAAATTCAATCCCCTAATGTCGAGATTGATCCGGTAATTCTGGAGGAAAGCCTGGCTATCACCTCACGCGAAGCCGAAGTTCTGTTATGGCTTGCTCACGGTAAAACCAACAGGGAAATTGCCGAAATTCTTGAAATGAGTCCCCGAACCGTGAACAAACACCTGGAACAAATGTACCCTAAAATCGGAGCGGATAACCGTACCGTAGCGGCTTCCGTCGCCATACAAATTATTCTCGGCGGGCGTATGGGCTGTCCTCCCGCTTAATGATGCCCCCTCTCCTGATCGGGG
>JAADGZ010000057.1 GCA_013152045.1 Gammaproteobacteria bacterium | reverse complement strand
CCAAACACCAGATGGCCGGTTTCCGCTGCAGTCAGCGCCAGGCGAATGGTTTCCAGATCGCGCATTTCACCCACCAGAATAATATCCGGATCCTCACGTAAAGCCGAACGCAGAGCCTCGGAGAAACCCAGGGTGTCACGATGCACCTCACGCTGGTTAACCAGGCACTTTTTGCTCTGGTGTACGAATTCGATCGGATCTTCGATGGTCAGGATGTGGCCGTATTCACTGTCGTTCTTGTAATCGACCATGCCCGCCAGGGTGGTGGACTTGCCGGAGCCGGTCGGCCCGGTGACCAGCACAATCCCGCGCGGCGTGTCGGAGATGTCCTTGAACACGGCCGGTGCATTGAGATCATCCAGGGTCAAAATTTTCGAGGGAATAGTACGGAACACCGCACCGGCGCCGCGATTGTGATTAAATGCGTTAACTCGAAAACGCGCCAGATCCGGAATTTCAAAGGAAAAGTCTGTTTCATAAAACTCTTCGAAATCCTTACGCTGTTTGTCATTCATAATGTCGTACACCAGCGAATGCACCACCTTGTGATCCAACGCAGGAACATTGATCCGGCGCACGTCGCCATCCACCCGGATCATCGGCGGCAAACCCGCAGACAGGTGCAAATCTGAAGCGCCATTTTTGACGCTAAAAGCCAGTAGTTCGGTAATATCCATGCAGAGTTCCTGAGTCGCCGTCGTCGCTAAATATTATAATTATATTCTTCTGAATGATTATCGGTCGCGGCGGTCCGATTCTTGAGTTCAATATCTGGATTCCAGATATTGAACAATTGACCGTAATTGAAAGTCAAAATATGCTTTCCTGCGTTCATTTTTTTGTCTTTATTGCTGAATAATTGATATCGCTCAGGGGTTAATTCTCGAGCCGTCCTTAAATATAAAATCGCAAGCCGTTATAATGCTTTACGATGAATACCATAGCTCAACGCCTGGCGCAAATTCGGGCACGTATCACACAAGCTGAACAGCGTTATCAGCGCCCACCCGGCTCGGTCAAATTACTCGCGGTCAGTAAAACCCGCCCGCTAACCGATCTGCAAGCTCTGAATGAATGCGGACAGCACGCCTTTGCCGAAAATTATCTACAGGATGCCCTGCCCAAGATCGCCGCACTAAACGACAAAATTTCATGGCATTTTATCGGCCCGCTACAATCCAATAAAACCCGTCCGGTAGCCGAGCACTTCCACTGGTTGCACACCCTTGAGCGACTGAAAATCGCCCGCCGCCTGAATGACCAACGACCCGCTGACCTGCCCCCTCTCAATGTCTGCATCCAGGTCAATATATCGGCTGACCCGGATAAATCGGGCCTCATGCCCGAGGCAGCCGAAACGTTTGCGCATGAGCTGGCGGCATTGCCGCGTTTGCGTCTGCGCGGACTCATGACCCTGCCACGTCAGCAAAGCGAGCTTGCACTGCAACGCCAGCCGTTCAGGGAATTACATGCGCTATATAACCAGTTATGTCAGCATGGCTTCGAACTAGACACTCTGTCCATGGGCATGAGCCGCGATCTGGAAGCCGCAATAGCCGAAGGTAGCACCCTGGTACGCATCGGCACCGGCCTTTTCGGCCCGCGTAAATCATCACAATAAACGCTATAATGCAATTTATCGACTGACAGGATAAATCATGAATAATCTTAAAATCGGCTTTATCGGCGCTGGCAACATGGCGCGCAGTCTGATCGGTGGCCTCATTGCCAGCGGTTTGCCCGCCACCAATCTTTGGGCATCGGCACCTGATGCAGAAAAGCTGCAGACGCTGGCGAATGACTTCGGCATCCAGACCAGCACGGATAACCAGGCCCCCATCGATCAGTGCGAGGTAATCGTACTGGCCGTCAAACCGCAGATGCTGAAGCAGGTTTGTCAGGCACTCCGTCCATGCCAGGGCTGCCTGTATCTGAGCGTTGCCGCCGGTATCCCTACCGCCTCTATCAGCCGCTGGCTAGAGCAGAAAAGCGAAGCGGATCCCTTAGCCATTATTCGCGCCATGCCCAATACCCCCGCGCTGTTACAAACCGGTGCCAGTGCACTTTACGCCAACCCCCACACCAGTGAGCGGCAACGGGAAAGCGCCGAAGCCATCATGCGCGCGGTTGGTTTAGCCCTGTGGGTCGATGATGAGGCGCAAATGGATGCCGTTACAGCACTTTCAGGCAGTGGTCCGGCCTACCATTTTTTATTTATGGAAGCCATGATCAACGCAGCCCAGGAGCTGGGACTAAGCGAAGCCAATGCACGCCTACTTACCGTACAAACCGCCTTCGGTGCCGCCAAAATGGCCTTGGAAATCGATGAGCAACCGGCCACCCTGCGCCGGAATGTCACCTCACCCGGCGGCACCACCGAACGCGCTATTCAGACTTTCCAGCAAGGCGGATTTGAAAAGCTGGTGGCCGCGGCGTTGAGCGCAGCGCGCGATCGCGCCCGCGAACTGGCGGAAGAACTGGGTAAATAAACAACTGTCGGGCTTCGCTCTCACTCATCCCAAGAGATATGAGTTATCAATTACACCAATGACGTGTAGGTTGGGCTGAATAAAATGAAGCCCAACAATGCACCTTAAAAAATAAACAACCCCGCCGCAAGCGGACGGGGTATTAAGCTGCAGTCTGCCGATGGGTTTCGCTTCGCTCTACCCATCCTACTGTTTTTCGCTGCAAGCAGCGGGGAATTAAACCCAACGGAGATTAACGTATGAGTAAACAATTAAAGGGTTATCAATAATGGGTTATTTCAGCAACGCCGGCGCTTTTCTCATCCAGACCCTGTTCGGGCTTTATATCCTGCTCATTATGCTGCGCTTTCTGCTGCAATGGGTGCGTGCCGACTTCTACAACCCGCTGTCCCAGTTCATTGTCAAAGTTACCAACCTGCCGCTGCTGCCCCTGCGACGCATCATTCCCGGCTTCGGTGGTCTCGACAGCGCGGCCATGGTACTGATGCTGCTGCTCAAATATGCTGAACTGTTACTGCTCAGCCTGCTACCCGGCCAGGGTCTGCCCAATCTGTTCGGGCTTGGCGTACTGGCGCTGGTAGAACTGCTGGCGCTGGCACTGAATGTTTTTTTATATGGTATTTTCATCCAGGCCATCCTTAGCTGGATTGCCAATACCGGCTATAATCCGGTCGCCTCGCTGCTGTATCAACTCACAGCCCCGATACTGCGCCCCTTCCGCAACCTGATTCCGCCGATCTCGGGCATGGATCTTTCGCCCATGGCCGCCATTATTGCGCTCTATCTGGCCATGCTGCTGATCATTGCACCACTTCAGGATCTGGCCCGCGGACTGGCCTACAGCATACGCCCGATGATGGCCTTTTGACGAGTTCAAAATTCTACTACTGGCAGGGCGAGACCCTGGTGCTGCGGCTGCATGTGCAACCACGGGCCAGTCGGGATGAGTTCTGCGGACTCTACGGTGATAGCCTGAAAGTACGCATTACCGCCCCGCCCGCTGATGGTAAGGCCAACCAGCATTTGCGCAAATATCTAGCCAAGGTGTTCCAGGTGCCCGCTTCACGGGTAAATCTGCTGCGCGGTGCCAGCAGCCGCAGCAAACAGTTCAGCATCGAAAATCCCCAGCAATTGCCTGAAACTATTCAGGCTCAAACCTGAAACCCCACTCTTAGAGTACCTAAACTTCTGCCGCCACCTGCCGTTATAAAAAACGAAATATAAGTCAGAATCAGACTATTGCGAATAAAATGTGATGCAATTCACGCTTTGTTGCATGTATCTGATTGAACACCCTACTATTTATTATAGTTAGCATTTAGGAATGGATACTGGATTGAGTTCATTATGGCAACGAACCGTTTTACGGACCAAATGCAGGCTTATGGTCGCTGGAAAGCCGATCTAAACCAGGCAATCGGCAACTATCAACAGTGGCTTGAACGTAACAATATGAGCAATCCCGAGGTGGATCTGCGCATTTATGAGTTACTGGAAACCATGAAGTCTGATCGCTTGAACATCGCCTTTGTGGCTGAATTCGCGCGCGGTAAAAGCGAACTGATTAACGCTATTTTCTTCTCCGAATACGATCGTCGTCTGCTACCCTCGGAAGCAGGACGCACCACTATGTGTCCTACCGAACTACTCTATGACAACCAGGCAGATGAAAGCTATATTCGTCTGTTAGCCATCGAAACCCGTCTCGAAGACATCAGTATTCAGGAACACAAAAAAGATCCCATCAACTGGACCACGATCACACTGGATACCAATTCATCAGAAAAAATGGCCGAGGCCTTCAAGGAAGTCATGCGCACCAAACGCGTACCCGCAGCGGTAGCGATACGTCTGGGCCTGCTTGAGGCAAAGGATAACGAAGAAAATGCGATTGTCGAAATTCCTATGTGGCGGCACGCCATCATCAGCTTTCCTCACCCGCTGCTGAAGGACGGCCTGTCCATCCTTGATACGCCGGGGCTGAACGCGCTGGGCAATGAACCCGAGCTAACCATCAATATGCTGCCTAACGCCCAGGCCGTGATCTTTGTGCTGTCGGCGGATACCGGCGTCACCCGTTCGGATATGGACATGTGGACCCATTACGTCAATCCCCTGGGGGCTGACACCCGCCACAGCCGCATCGTGGTACTCAACAAGGTTGATACCCTGTGGGACGAACTCAAAGGCGAAGAAGCCATCCACAACAGTATTGCCACGCAATGTAATTCCGCCGCCAAAATGCTCGGCATCGATCCCGGCAACGTGTTTCCGGTATCGGCTCAGAAAGGACTACTGGCAAAAATCCGTACCGACCATGAACTGCTGAAGAAAAGTAATATCCTGGCGCTGGAAAGTATTCTCTCCACCCAAATTCTGCCACAGAAACAAACCCTGGTACGGGAAAACATCATCGCTGAAATCGGCCGCATGGTAACCGAGTCCCGCGATCTGATTGCCGCACGCCTGACCGCTGTCAACAAGCAATTAAAGGAGTTACAGGGTCTAAGCGGCAAGAATGAAGATGTGATTCTGCATCTGATGAAAAAGACCCGCGAAGAACAAACCATCTATCACAAGAGCGTGGAAAGTTTTCAAAACAATAAAAAAACTTAGCAGCAAGCATGCCGAGTTACTCAACCAGCTCAGCCTGACCCGTCTGGATCAGCTCATGGCCCGAACCCGCAAAGACATGGCCGGAACCTGGACCACCATTGGGCTAAAGTCCAACATGAAAGAATTCTTCGACATGATCACCGACAGTATCGGCCTGGCCGTCAAACAGACCGATCAGGTCAACATGCTGATTCAGACCATTTACCAACAATTCCAAAACCAGCACGGCCTCGCCAACACCCGCCCCAGACTGTTCAGCCTGGCCAAATACAAACGTGATCTGGAACGGCTTTATCATGAGGCCGAAGCCTACCGCAAGAGTCCGGTCACCACGATGACCGAGCAATCCTTCGTGGTTAAAAAATTCTTCATTTCCATGGTCAGCCATGCGCGCAATACCTTTTTTCAGGCCCATCAGGACGCCAGTTCCTGGGGTAAAGCCGCCATGTCACCCCTGGTCGCCCGGATCAAGGATCACAAGTCGCAAATGGAAAAACGGCTGGACAGCCTGCGCAAAATCAATGAATCCCGCGACACCTTGAAAAGTAAAATCAGCGAACTGGAAGAGGCGGCCAATAAACTCGATAACCAGCTCAACGAGCTGAATACGCTGATGGAAACCCTGATGCGGCCGCTCGAGCCCGCTCCCGGTGAAGCCCTCTCTCAGGCTAGTCAAGTAGCTTAGGGCCATGATTAGGCTGCAGAATCTGCGACTCTGGTCTATAGTTCAAAGTGGAACCCTGTTCTGTGATTGAAGTGTAAACTTGGGTTCAACGCTAGCAGACTTCGGTCATAGCCTGAATCATGACAACAAAATAACTAAATAGCTTTCAGCCAGTAGCCACCAGAAAGCAATGGAGGAACACCGTGAAATTGAAGAACACCATGAAACTAAAATTGATCAGTTTTTTATTGCCACTACTGTTATTCGTCCCCCCTCTGCAGGCAGATTCAGGGCGTTCACAGGATCTGGGCGACTATATCGTCCATTACAGCGCCCTGCCAACCGACGTTCTGCAAGCGGATATCGCTCGCCAGTACGGCATCACTCGAAGCAAGTTCCGCGGTTTCATCACCGTTTCGATATTGAAAAAAACCGACTCCGCCAGCGGCAAACCGGTCAAAGCTAAAATCAGCGCCAGTGCCAGTAACCTAAACCAGCAAAATAAAAACCTGTCACTGCGCCAGGTTGAAGAAGGTTCAGCAATTTACTACGTGGATGACTTCCGGGTCGCCAACCAGGAAACGCTCAACTTCAAACTGACCATTAGCCCTGAAAATAGTCACAAAAAGTTCACTGTAAATTTTCGTCAGCAGTTCTTTACAAATCAACCCTGATACCAGACAATTTGTGCGACTTATAAAGTATTTGTAAATCGCAGTCCCACAGCGGGAATGGACAACCGCTGCGGGATTTTTATTCTCAAGTCAAATAAACGCCAGAAGTAAAAAATGATCAGATGGTTGTCCGCATCATACCCCGCTATTTACCCTGTTTTGGTATCAGGATAGCTATCATCTGATGCAACTTCGTCTGTCCTCACGTCTCATTATCGGTGTCAGCCTGATCGTCGGGCTCATGCTATCGCTGTTCATCTGGAATAACGCAAAACTCACCCTGGATAGTCAGAAAGAACAGCTAAAACAATACATTGACGACCAGGCGGACATATTAAGCATTGCCCTGGAATCCGGGTTGGCGCAAAACGATCAGCTGCTACTTGATGAAATTATCCAGCGCCTGCAAAACAATCCCAATATTATTTATGCCGTGGTTTATGACAACCAGAAAAAGGTCAAGGCTTCCTTCAACCTGAAGAAGCATCAGCATTCACACTCGTTTGACTCACAGACACTGATAAACAAAGGTAGCGTGGATCTGAATCTGGTTATCCAGAAGAACGGCAAACATCTAGGTGAAGTACACTTGGGCTATTCGATCAAAAATCTGATCAAAAAAACCCGCGCCACCAAGATCCTCAATATTGCCATTGCCATCGTCGGTCTGCTGATCACCATACTGCTCACCGCGCTGCTGAGTTTCTACATTACTCGCGGGCTACGCTGGCTCGAAGCAGGTGCCCGGGCAATGGAAAAAAACGACCTGCAGTTTCGCATCCCGCTGAATTCCAATGACGAAATAGGCAATGTGGCACGCTCCTTCAATGCCCTGGCCGAACACCTGCAACAGGCCAGCATAAAACTGAAATCCGAACACAATGTCCTGGAAAGCGAAAAGCGGCGCATGGAAACCCTGCTCAACAGCGTTAACGCGGTGGTGCTTGAAATTGATCCCATCAGCAAGGATTTTCTGTTCGTCAGCCAGGAAGCGAAAAAACTGCTCGGCTATGCCTGCGAGCAATGGCTGACACCCGGCTTCTGGGAAAAACACCTGCACCCGGATGATCGGGACTGGGTGGTCAGCACCATCAACGAACAACTTACCGAAACCGGCAGTTTCTCGCTCGATTACCGCCTACGCCACCGTAGTGGTGAATATATCTGGATCCGCAGTATTCATTCACTGGGTTACGATAATAGTCAAAAACTTCACTACCGCGGGTTGTTCCTCAATATCACCCAGGAGAAGAAATCCGAGCAGCGCATTCTCTATCTGGCCAACCATGACTCTCTCACCGGCCTGCACAACCGCAACCATTTTCAGGATCAACTGGCTCACCAGATCAACTACGCTGCGCGTTTCAAACTCGAAGGTTCACTGTTATTTATCGATCTGGATCAGTTCAAATACATCAACGATACCCTGGGCCATCAGTCTGGAGACAAGTGTCTGATTTCTGCCGCCCAGGCCCTGCAATCTTCACTGCGGGAAGTGGATTTTATCGGCCGTCTGGGCGGCGACGAGTTTGGCATCATTCTGCCTCGCACCAGTAAAGAAGGTGCCCAGAAAGTAGCTGAAAATTTGCTCGACAACCTGGCCAAGCAAACCCTGTTCCCGGATAAACTCAACATCACTCTCAGCGCCAGCATTGGCATCACCCTGTTTCCGGCCCATGGGGCCAGTCCCAGCGAGCTGCTGGCCCGCGCCGACGCCGCTATGTACACCGCCAAGCGTAATGGTCGTAACCAGGCACATGTCTATAGTGACGAGGACAAGGAACTGCTTAATATGCAGACCAAGATCCATTGGGAAAGCCGCATCCGTCATGCCCTGGACAATGATCGGTTTATTCTTCACTACCAACCCATCGTCGATCTGCGCACCAACCATATCGCCCACTACGAAGCCTTGCTACGCATGCAGGATGAAGATGGCAGCCTGATTTACCCTTCTGAGTTCCTTGAAATAGCCGAACGTTTTGGCCTTATCAGTGACATCGACAAATGGGTGCTGAATAAAAGTATCCAGGTACAGGGCGAAACTCGCCGGGGCCGGGAACCGGTTACTCTGGCAGTCAACCTCTCCGGCCGCCACTTCGGCAATACCGAATTTGTACAACTGGTGAAAGACGCGCTGAAAAAATACGATGCCGATCCGCATGCGCTTATTTTTGAAGTTACCGAAACCGCCGCGGTAGAAAATTTCGCCCAGGCCAAAAGTTTTATCGAATCCCTGCGCAACCTGGGCTGCCGCTTCGCCCTGGATGACTTCGGCATGGGCTACTCCTCCTTCCAGTACCTCAAGAACCTGCCCGTGGACATGGTCAAGATCGACGGCAATTTTGTCCGCAACCTGCACCAGAACCACGATGATCGCGTCATCGTCAAAGCCATGTGTGAACTGGCCCGCGGTATGCACATCAACACCGTTGCCGAGTTTGTCGAAAACGAAGAAATCCGAATTCTATTACAGGAATTCGGCATCGATTATGGACAGGGGTTTCACATCGCCCACCCAACCGCCCATTTCATCCAGACCGCGATGACCGGCTAGTGGCGAGAACCGCTAGTGGCTAGTGGCTAGTGGCTAGTGGCTAGTGGCTAGTGGCTAGCAAAGTATAAAGCTGTTCCTC
>JAADGZ010000051.1 GCA_013152045.1 Gammaproteobacteria bacterium | reverse complement strand
ACAGCAAGCGGATGTAAGCCTGTTTATCTAACTTAAATAGATCAATCAATACGAGGTAAAACCATGAATATTACCGAACTACCGATAGCTGAAAAAAAAGAGCATGAGCCTGAAGTCGTTGCCGCCGAAATAGATCAAGTTGCTGCACCGCAGGTTGAGGTTTTGATTCATACCCGCGCGGCGCTTGATGCTTCAGGGGCTGAGCAGGTAATTCAAAAATTGAATCATGTAAAGGGCGTGTCTGATGCACGTTACAGTCCGGCAAAGAATCATCTTCTTATCGTAAGCTATAATCCACATACGATTAAGCCGGTGCAGTTACTAAGTGTAATGCATGAACTCGGTCACCAGGCTCAACTGGTGGGGTTATAGGATATTATCGATGCGCAACAAAGAGCAGCAAACCGATACCGCCGAACAAAACCGATGCGCTTATAAGATTGGTGAGGTGGCCGAACGATTGAACACCACGCCACGGACCCTGCGCTTTTATGAGGAGCAGGGCATGTTGACGCCATTTCGAAGCGCGAAAGGAACGCGGCTGTATTCAGATGATGATATTGCCCGCCTGGAGATTATTCAGCATCTGGTGCGGCTCGATGTGCCTTTGCGCACAGTCCGCGAGCTAGCTGTGGCACGACCGGACAGTCGTAGTGGTGATGAGGCCAGTCACAAAGTATTCGAATTGTTGAATGCGTTGCGCACCGATGTAGAGAATAAAAAGCGGGAGTGTGAAGACGCGCAGCAGCAGATTTCAGCGGCTATGCAACTGGTCGAGCAGTGTTTTGGCTGCCGCAAGAAACCGACCTTTCAAGACTGCAAAGATTGTTCAGTAGCCGGGCAAATAAATCGATCACGCCTGTTTCAGCTGATTTGGGATCAGGCCCAGGCCTAGTCCCAGACATAATGTTTTGTGATTATTTGCGCCAGAATGAGGGCGTCAGCAATACCAGCAGGGTGAAGATTTCCAGTCGTCCGAGCAGCATGGCGAAGCACAGTACCCATTTGGCGGCGTCTTTCAGTGAGGCATAGTTGAGCGCCACATCCCCCAGGCCGGGACCGAGGTTGTTCATGGTAGCGGCGACGGCAGAAAAGGCGGTGACCTGATCCAGGCCGGTCATCATCATGATCAACATGATGACGACGAAGGCGGCGACATAGGCAGAAAAGAAGCCCCAGACCGATTCTACGACTCGTGGGGGCATGGCCTTGTTGCCAACCTTGATAGCGATAACCGCGTTGGGGTGGATGACACGCATGATTTCGCGCATACCCTGGCGCAGCAATAGCAGGAAGCGAATGACCTTCATTCCACCACCGGTAGAGCCAGCGCAGGCACCAATGAAACTGGTGAATAGCAGCATGACGGGCAGAAAACCTGGCCAGAGATGGTATTGGTGGGTGGTGAAGCCTGTGGTGGTGCCGATGGAGACGACTTGAAAAATGCTGTGAATTAGGGTTTCGCGGTGGCTGGCAAACAGACCCTTATAGTAAAGGTAGCCTGCAGTAATAACGCAGAGGGTCAGCATAAGGGCTAAATAGGTTTTAAATTCGGAATCGAGAAAATAATTGCGCAGGTTGCGAGTACGCCAGGCGCTAAAATGGAGTGCGAAGTTGATGCCGGATAGGAACATGAAAATGATGGCCACGACTTCGATCATGGGTTTATTGATAAAATATCCCATATTGGTATCGTGGGTAGAAAAACCACCGATAGCCACTGTTGAAAAGCTGTGTGCCAGTGCATCGAAGGCATCCATGCCGGCCATCCAGTAACCGAGGCCGCAGGCAACGGTTAGAGTTAGATAGATAAACCAGAGCGCTTTTGCCGTTTCGGTAATGCGTGGCGTGAGTTTGCTGTCTTTGACGGGGCCGGGTGTTTCGGCGCGATAAAGCTGCATACCGCCGATGCCGAGCATGGGCATAATGGCGACGGCGAGAACGATGATGCCCATGCCGCCCAGCCACTGTAACTGCTGGCGATAATAGAGAATGCTTTTGGGTAGTTGATCGAGTCCCTGTAGAACTGTGGCACCAGTGGTGGTCAGGCCGGAAAGGGATTCAAATACCGCATCGGTAATGCTCAAGTGAGGATGGTCGGCGAGGACGAAGGGAATCGCACCAAACAGGCCCAGCACGGTCCAGAACATCACCACCACCAGGAAACCATCCCGTAAACGCAGCTCCCGGCGCTGGTTTTTCACCGGCAGCCAGAGCACCATACCGGTGATCAGGGTGACGGCAAAGGTATAAACAAAGGATGAAAAGTTGCCATCCATATAAATGATCGACACCAGCATGGGCGGCAACATGGTCGAGCTGAAAATCATCAGCAGGAGACCGACAATGCGTTGGATGACGAGGAATTGCATAGAAATCAGATAAAAGATACAAGTGGAAAGATGCAGGGGGAAAGATACAAGACGGATCGCTTTGGTTTACGAACATCGTCCTGCTTGCACGGATTTTGTACCCTGTATCCGGTATCTTTTTCCCTGTATCTGGTTTTCATATAAAAGTAATCCCGACCTGGAATAGTTTTTCTACCTCAGAGATACGGTTCTTGTCGATCAGAAAGAGAATGACATGGTCCTCTGGTTCGATGACCACGCCATGATGGGCGATGATCACCTGACTGCCGCGTACAATAGCGGCGATAGTGGCACCCTTTGGCAGTTTGAGTTCGCCGATACTGCGGCCAACCACGCGGGATGAACCCTTGCTGCCGTGGGCAATCGCTTCGATGGCTTCGGCTGCGCCACGGCGCAGGGAGTGAACCTTGACCACATCGCCACGGCGCACATGAGTGAGCAGGCTGCCGATGGTTGATTGTTGCGGGGAGATGGCAATATCGATGTCACCGCTTTGCACCAGATCGACATAGGCGGCGCGGTTGATCAGGGTCATCACCTTGCGTGCGCCCAGTCGCTTGGCCAGCATGGAGGATAGGATGTTGGCTTCGTCATCGTTGGTCAGGGCGCAGAAGACATCGATATTTTCAATATTTTCTTCCTGTAGTAATTCCTCATCGGCGGCATCGCCCAGCAGCACCATGGTATTGTTTAATTCATTTGAAATGACAAGCGTACGGGCAGCATTGTGATCGATCAGCTTGACCTGATATTTATTCTCCAGTGCCATTGCCACGCGTTTGCCGATGTTGCCACCGCCGACGATCATGATTCGCCGGTAGGGTGTATCCAGACGTCGTAACTCGCTCATTACGGTGCGGATGTGTTTAGTGGCCGCAATAAAAAAGACCTCATCATCGGCTTCAATAACCGTGTGGCCTTCGGGAATGATGGCGCGATCTTGACGATAGATAGCGGCCACCCGGGTTTCAACGCCCTTGGGCATATGCGCGCCAATTTCGCGTAGTTCATGGCCAACCATGGGGCCACCGTAATAGGCACGTACGCCCACCAGTTGCACCTGACCGCTGGCAAAATCCAGTACCTGCAGGGTGCCTGGATTCTGGATCAGGCGCTGTATATAGTCGGTGATGATCTGTTCCGGACTGATCAGCACATCGATGGGCAGCGCCTCTTGGCTGAACAATCGTTTGTGTTTCAGATATTCGACCGAGCGTACGCGAGCAATTTTAGTGGGGGTGTGAAAAAGGGTATAGGCCACCTGGCAGGCAATCATGTTGGTCTCATCGCTATCGGTGACGGCGATGAGCATATCTGCATCATCTGCCCCGGCGCGGCTGAGCACATCCGGATGTGAAGCATGGCCGTAGACCGTGCGCAGATCCAGGCGATCCTGCAGAGCCTGCAGAGCGGCTTCATTTTTATCAACAATAGTAATGTCGTTGGCTTCGTTGGTCAGGTTTTCCGCTAGTGAACTACCCACCTGACCGGCGCCGAGAATGATGATTTTCATAGTGTCTGTTCGTTATATGAAGGAACTCTGATTTATTTTTTCGCTCACCAATGAACTTCGTTCGACCTGACTCAGGGGGCGGTCGGTTGAAGCGTGAACGAAGAATAGTGCGAATATCACAATGTTATATACTATACCTTTCGACAGGCTCAGGGCGAACGGAATTAATCAGCACGCGCTTAGTTTTTGTTATCTTTTGGATCAATTCCCAGGCTTCGCAGTTTTCGGTACAGGTGGGTGCGTTCTAGCCCGGCTATTTGCGCGACTTTACTGACATTGCCGTTATTCAGGCGTAATTGATGACGCAGATAACGGCGCTCGAATTCTTCTCGCGCTTCGCGCAGCGGACGATCATAATCATTGATTTCTGTTGTTGCTTCATCCGGATTGCCGTCCGAGTTTGCTGCTATTGGCTTACCCAACGCCATATCGACCTCTTCCAGGGTAATTTCCTCTCCCTTGCTGATAATCAATAGTCTTTGTACCAGATTCATGAGTTCGCGGATATTGCCCGGCCAGGGATAATTACGCAGCCGGTTCTGGGCGGCGAGGCTGAAATGGCGATAGGGCAGGTTTTCCTGATCGATAAAATAACGACTGAAGTAAGCTAGTAACTCAGGTATATCCTCGCGGTGTTCACGCAGCGGCGGGATGTGTATTGGCACCACGTTGAGCTGATAATAAAGGTCCTTGCGGAAATGATCGCTGCTAATTTGTTGTTGCAGATCATGACAGCTGGCGGCAATGATACGAGCATGCATCTGTACTGGCTGCTCACCACCGATGCGAACAAAAGATTTGGCCGACAGGGCTGAATGTAGACGCCGCTGGGTGTCGGCATCCATTTCAGCAATGTCGTATAACAGCAGGCTGCCGCCGTTAGCCTGTTCCAGCAGACCGTAATGAACTCTGCCATTTTCTTCATAGCCGAATAATTCGCGGGCTGAGTGCTTTTCCGAGAGGGTACCGATGTTGACCTCAATTAGCCGCCGCATACTGCGTTTACTCATGGCATGCAGATAACGGGCAGCGACATTCATGCCGCAACCGGGTTCGCCATCCAACAGTACCCAACTGTCATGTTCGGCAACTTGCTGTAATTGCGTGCGTAGCTTTTGCATCAGCGGACTCTTGCCGATGGGCTCCTTGATGCTGGCGGTCTGACTGAGCAGGCCTCGGTTTTCCTGATCGATAAAATAACGACTGAAGTAAGCTAGTAACTCAGGTATATCCTCGCGGTGTTC
>JAADGZ010000150.1 GCA_013152045.1 Gammaproteobacteria bacterium | reverse complement strand
CCAGACGGGCCATTTCATCATCCAGCTTACCAGCCTGCATAGCCTGCTGTGCGGCTCCGGCCAGGCGTTGTTTCCATTGCAGGTTGAGTGTTTCCCGTTCTTGCACGGATAACGGTGGCGGTTGAGCGGCGGCCTGTTTTTCCGGGTTGACTTCAGCTCCACTCTGCTTTCCATTTTGGGCCGATGAAGTCTTTTCTTGGGGTTGGCTGTCGCCGGACTGTTTGCCTGCTTTCTCCCCTTGTTTCTGCCCGTCATCGTCATCCGGCATATCCGGCGGTGTATCACTTTGTCCCTGCGCATTGTCACCACCTTCGGACTCATCATCATAGAGGTGATCGTCCATAGGCTCATTGTTGTCGAACTCATCGATGAAGGGATAAATTTCTTCCGCCGTCATACCTTCATAGTTTTTTTGCTGCAGTGTATTGGGCGGTGGTTTTAGACCTTCCTTGATTAACAACGGATTAATCGCGTAGTCACAGGCGAGATCCCAACGCAGCTTGATGCGGTGGCCGCGACGGGCAAAATGTGACAGTGCGCAATGCAGAGCCTCGTGGGCGAGAACAAACTGAACTTCATCGACGTTTAGTTGTTCGATGTAGTCGGTGTTGTAAAATATTTTGCGGGCATCGGTTGCAGTGGTACGACACCAGCTTGAATCACCGGCTATCAAGGGTAAACGTAGCACCAATGCGCCTAGAAATGGTTTATCAATAATCAGTCGGGTGCGTGCAGCGGAGAGTTTGGTTTCGATGTCACTCATGATTTTTAAGGTGACTAGCTATACAGCATCACATCGGCCACGGCCGTTGACCATCGGGAAAACTGGGGTAGATCAAAAAGATCTGCGCCGATCGCTCGATGCATATCTGAAACTAGCATCACGCCCATTTCTTTTTCTGGAAACACGCTGGCGTAATCCAGTATGTGACCGTGTATTTCTGGTGCCTCATCAGTTCCCTTACTGCGAATCGCATGGCCGACCAAAGCGGCAGCCACGGCATATTGCAGATCAATTTCCTTTGGTGCGGGCAGTTTTTCACCCTTGAGGATAGCGTTGATATCAGGCAATTGATCAAGATTACGAATGAAAGCATCCAGCTCGATACCTGCAGCGGGACCGACACAGGCCTGCAGGGTACCGAGCCGAAGTTCGTTGTTGAACTCAAATTTTTTCAATGCCCGGTGGCTAAATTCCCATGAACGCGGCGAAGGAAAAGCCACCGGGTTGTGGGCGGGATCAAATTCAAACAGCATTTCCGGGCGAAAGCGTAGAAAGGCAATAATGCGATTATCGATGTTATTCTGATAGGCCCAGGCTACCCAGTCATCAAGATTCAGCTCGAACTCGAAATGGGAAAAACGATTGGCCAATGGCGCAGGCATGCTGTAGGTCACACCGCGATCGCCCTGCCGATTGCCTGCGGCGATGATGGCCCAGCCTTCCGGCACTTCATAATCACCTAAACGGCGATCAAGGATTAATTGATAGGCTGCGGCAGACACGCTCGGTGGGGCCGAGGTTATTTCATCCAGAAACAGAATCCCCGCTGCACCATGACGTTTGGCATCAGGCAACATACCGGGGATCGCCCACTCCACTTTAGTTCCATCACGAAAAGGAATGCCACGCAGATCGCTGGGTTCCATTTGTGAGAGACGGATATCGAGTAACGCGACATTATGTTTCTGCGCTACCTGCGCAACGATTTGTGATTTACCGATACCCGGCGCACCCCAGATCATCACTGGAGTGTGATGACCTTCACGGGTGCTGGCAAATTCGGTTTCTATAACACGGGTAAGATGGGCTGGACGCATAGATTTTAGTTATTTGAATAAATTTTGATATTAATATTATTTAGAAGCCGGCTTTGGCATACCATTCTTTAGCCAGCTCAGGATCTTTTTCTACCCCATTGCCCTGCTCGTACATCATTGCCAGGGTGGTCTGAGAGCCAGCCAAGCCCTGTTCAGCGGCTAGTTTGAACCATTTGACGGCTGCAGCAGGATCTTTTTCCACGCACTCCCCTTCCATATACATAAAGCCCAGTCCGTGTTGCGCCAGGGCATGGTTTTGTTCAGCTGCAGCCTTCATCCATTTCACCGCTTCCTCATCAACCTGTGCGACACCGAGACCGTTCTGATACATGATAGCCAAACGGTGCTGAGCTTCTGCATTGCCATCATGGGCAAAGGGACCAAGCATCTGGGCGGCATGCGCGAATTGCTTGGACTCAAACGCCGCCATTGCGCTGTTGAATTCTACTTCTTTGTTACTATCTGTGATGTCTGACATAATTTTTCTCCCGCCGAGCCTTTGGCCGACGATATTGGCTTTTGATTCATAAGATAGGACAGTATATCCTGATTCCATTGTCCGACAAAGCGGGTAGGGTATTACTGATGAGAGATATAGTGGCTTAAATGTCTCCCTCTATAGGGATATACAGGCTATACAGCCAGATCGGTATACTCGCTTCTCTGAAAAATTCATCCAGAATAATTGGATAATTTAGATAACAGATTGATATTACAAAACATGCCCACTCAGGAATCTATACAACTTGCGATTCAGAAGGTCGCCACCGGCCCAGAATACAGCAAGAACCTCAATTATGAGGAAGCCTATAAGGCCATGCAGTATATTCTGTCGGATGATGCTGATCTGGTTCAGGCGGGTGTTTTTCTGATCGCTCTGCGTATGAAACGTGAAACACTGGATGAATACAAGGGTGTGTTACAGGCTATTGTGGATACGGCTGACACGGTGACTGCCGAAGTCGATGAACTGGTCGATATTGCTGATCCTTATGATGGTCACAGTCGTGGTTTGCCGGTTGTGGCTTTCCTCGCGCCGGTACTGGCGGCCTGTGGCCTGCCTGCCGTGACCCATGGGCTAGAATATATTGGCCCCAAATACGGAATTACCCAACGTAAGGTGTTGCGTGCTGCAGGGATTAAGGTTGATCTTGGTTCGGCTGAAGCAGCAAAGGCACTGGAAAATAAGACTATTGGCTGGGCCTATGTCGATCAGCGCGCCTGTGCCGGTAAATTGCATGATTTACTCGATTTGCGCAAACGCATGATTAAGCGTTCAGTCCTGACCACGGTAGAAACATTGATCAAGCCTTTGCAGGCACGCGGTAGAACGTACACCCTGACTGGCTATGTGCATAAAGCCTATCCGCCGATTTATGCTGAGTTGGCGCGTTTTCGCGGCTTTGATAGCGCCATGATTGTGCGCGGCGTTGAGGGTGGTGTGATTCCCTCCCTGCAGCAGGAAGCAAAACTGTTTTTCTTCGAAAAAAGCGGCCAGGAAGCCGAGCATACGTTAAACCCGGCAGAAATGTTGATTACGCAAACCAGCCGAGCGATTCCCCTGCCCAAGGATTTACCTGCGGCAGCGGCTGGCAGTAAAACAGAATTTGATGTTGATGCAGCGGCGAAAGCGGCAGCAGAGGTTGGCATGGAAGCATTGCAAGGAAAAGCGGGATCTGCCCGCGATTGTCTGGTATATTCCGCATCAATTTGTCTTCACCGCCTTGGGCGCAGTGGAACACTGGCTGAGGCTGCGGAAACTGTGCGCGAAATACTGGATTCTGGCGCAGCTCTGGCGAGGCTTGAAGCAGCCAGAACTGAGGCTGACTAACTTTTTATTTTTTATTGATTAACTTTTAGCTGATACATGAGGAGATTCTGATGAACCAGTCTTATTACGATGCAGTAGTGAAAATGGAAGAAATGGGTGTTAATCCTGAGTATATTCAGGGCTGGCAGGGTGGCTTTGTACACAACCCAGAACGTGAAGAGCAGCGTTTAAACGAAGCTTACAGTGCGGGCTTCGAAGATGGTCAGAGTCAGACTACTGACAACTTCGCCAAATGGGCCAAGTAAACGACTGAAACGTTCAGTTTGTCAGTAAAAAGCGGGCTTTTAGCCCGCTTTTTTTATGTGATATTCCCCTAAGGTTATTTAAACAAGTTTGGTATGGCGCGTTTAATATGGGTCATAATTTCAGGGACTTCGATATCCATCACCTGTGAACTTACCCACTTGCTATTTCTCTCACCCAGAACCTTGGTGATCTGTTCGCCAAAAAAACGCTTCATACCGAAGCTGGGTCCGTCTTCTTCGCTATAATTAAATTCAGCATAGTCGGCCATACGCTGATTCAGGGTATCAATAAAAACCTGGCGGTATTCACCCTTGCCGATTACATCGCGCAGGTTGTCTTCGAGATGCTTGGCGCAGCGAAGTGCTAGTTCTGTCATGAAGCGGACACGTTCATGTTCATCAAACCGCTCAATCGTAATGCGATCGGTAACATGGACTGAAAAAGCAAGAAACTCGGTAATAACGTCGAGGCGCTGTTGTTGGGAGTCCGTCTGAAAATCTTCATTTTCCAGGCTTAGCACTCCGTTGGTAGCAATTCGCCATAGAATAAAGGCGACAGCGCCGGCAATTTCCTCAACAGTGTGTGTTTTATTCTTTTTGCTCCAACGGCTTTTAATTCGCAAAACAGCTAATCCTTAATCTAAAATAGTTAAAGTAATATAGATATATTATCTACAAGCCCATGTTTCATATAAAGTATATCTTATGCTTAATGTACATTCTAGAATACTTTGATGCTGGTCTGACTAGCAAACACATGCTAGCATAATATTGCAGTAATTTACTAAGGTATAAGTGAACCTCTTATTTTAACGTAACTGTGAAAAATATATGTATCCCGAATTAGCTAGTCCTGAATTAACGGCCTTGAGCCACAGCGTACAAAAAAACTGCCATATTTCTGATGCCGAGTTTGCAGGCAACTACACCCTGTGCATCTACCTACTCAAAATGCGCGAGTTCTACCGTTGGGAAATGCGTCAGACATTCAGCTACAAATTGGGCAATGACGAGGTAGGAAACTGGCTTAAGCAACGTGAGGCACTTTGGAATACGTTGGACGGTCATTCTTTTGTGGCACTGGAGGTTGCTGGTCAACGGCTGGATCCTTTTGCCAGCGAGGAGATAAACCAGCAGCTAGCGCCGTATAATCTGGTTTATAGCGGCGGTCTTGGGCGGGGAGCTCAAGCACATTTTTTTCTTGCCGAGTTAATTCGAAAAATCGAGTACAGTAACTATAGCGTGCTGATTTG
>JAADGZ010000096.1 GCA_013152045.1 Gammaproteobacteria bacterium | reverse complement strand
TTCAGGGCTAATCCTGACACAAAAGAATGGTCGAAAATGGAAGCGGAACAATATTTTTCATCCCGCCCCCGAGCCTTCGTCTGGAACGCATCGATCTCGATTATCCCCGGTTTGTCAATCAACGTATGTGACTCCTATATCAAAGGAAAGGGGGAAATGAAAGCCAGGATCTTAAAGCTATTCACGTTGATTGATGTTAAAAATCAGCGAGAATTAAATGAAGGCGCATTACAAAGGTATTTGGCTGAGGCGGTATGGTTTCCAACAGCGTTGCTTCCAGGTCAAGGTGTTGCCTGGACGGAATTAGATGATCATAGAGCAAAAGCCACGATAACTGATTCCGGTATTAGCGTCTCATTGGAGTTTGAATTCAATCAAAAAGGTGAGATCATTTCCGCATATACCCCATCCAGATATAAAGAAGTATCTGGAAAATATGTATCAACACCCTGGAAAGGAAGCTATTCAAACTATATCAGTGTTAATGGCTATCTTGTTCCTCAGCAAGGGGAAGTTGAATGGCATTTGAAAGAACAGGTTTACCCCTACTGGAAAGCCAGTTTGCAAAAAATAAGGTATTCACCTGACAATGGCCTTGCTTTTGAATAAAAAAACAAACTGCCCCTCTGCAAGCAGACGGGGTATTAAGAAAACCAGTCCAGCTGCTTTTTTAGTCACTCCGGTGAACACCAGCGTCCTGGGCAATTAGATAGCACTGGATTCCGGCATCCGCCGGAATGACGATATTCGCTGCAAGCAGCGAGAAATTAAACCCAAAGAAATCAAAACAGGCAGAGAAAAAGATGTTGACTGAATATGAACAAAAATTAGCTATAAAGGCCATACGGCGTAAAAAACTCTTTTTAGCACTCTCAATCACGAGTGTGATCGTGGGCCTGGGTCTGGCAGCGCTTTACTCCTGGGAGGCCTATGCCGAACCCGACTTCGATATAGGAATCCATTTTGTGCTAGTGATTTTAATTCTTCTCAATGCCAGACAGAACCTGCGCCAGTACAATTATGCAAAAATACTGGGCGCGATAATTTCTAACAAAAACATCGCCCTGAACAAACTGAATTTTAAAATTTAGCAGCCGGCTACTCCTGGCAGCAGTTGAGTTTCTCCTCAGTCACTCCTGCATTTAATTACACAACACCCTCTGTTTTTTTATTCCGCTTGCGCCTGCCGCAACTTCGTCAGGTACTCGGCGACTGCAGGCGTATTCTCGGCTGGCGCCCAGGGCGCAAAATCTTCCTCGGGCGTCGGGATAAACGGTCCTTCCTTGATCTCCAGCACCAGGGTTCCCGGCTGTCGACAAACATAGGTGTGCCAGATCCCCGCTGGTAGCTCCACCATCCGTGTATGGCTCGGGGACAACACGGTACGCTGTTGTACTTTTCCAGCATCGTCAAAAATCAACATATCAATCTCCCCTTCCAGCAGCAGGAAGAATTCCCACTTGTTAGGCTGGGGATGACGATGTGGCCGAATGTAAGTGTCGGGTTCCATGGCGATAAAGAATCGCTGTACCGGCGCATCCGGCGAGTCATGTACGTTCAGGTGGGCACGGCGCCTTTCGGCGCGCCCGGCCTGATGAGTGAGCTCGGCAAGCGCCTCAGCGGTAATGGTTTTGAACATAGTACTCTCCTCCAGGACTGCTAATAACAAATACTTACATGCATATGCTTTTATTTTATGGAGCAACTAAGTGCCAGTGCAGCCCAGCGTATTCTCTGAAATTCAGCCTGAACCTGTCCTATATCATGTAATTAACTCAATTCCCCATCAGGATTGGCCGATACTACTCCAATAATGACGACTTTTGTTTAATGATGAAACCTCAAAAAACCAGAAGCAATACCAAGGTAAATGAGACGCTAACACCGGGACTCATGCAGTGGCTGCGGCAAACTGATTTCAGCGACATTGTAACCAGTGAGATGCATTCGAGGGATTTCAACGGTTCCCGCGCCGAATACATCTTCATGCGGGTGCGCCTTCTGTCAATTGTATTTGCGATACTTGCCCTGCTCTGGATTCCCATCGATATACTGATTGTGCCCGAAGACGATCTTGGCCCTATTCTGGGGTTGCGCATCGCATACAGTGGCTTGTTTTTTATTCTCAGTATGTTGACCAGTGGCGCACAGAAACTGCATTGTGCTCGTCTGCGTCTCACCACCTTTGTTCTGATACCCTGTGTATTCTATGTCTGCTCACGCCTGGTATTTAGCGGTAGTACTGACATAGAAATGGTGTTGCTGGGCTATTCGTTTCTGCCATACCTGACTGTTGTTTTGCTCGCCATATTTCCGCTAACGCTGGTAGAAGGCATCGGCTATGCATCTCTGGTTGGCATAACCTTCCTCGGCAGTGAGATTTATTTTGGTGACTCGCTGACTATTTCTACGCTGGGTGATATCTGGCTGTTGACACTACTGGCGGGAATCGCCGTGTGGGCGCAGCTTGCACAGTTACATATGTTGCTCAGGCTGTATCGTGAAGCAAGCCGCGACGCGCTCACCGGTCTGGTTAACCGCCGAGTTCTCAACAAATGGCTTAAGCTCGAAATCACACGTGCGCGACAACAGGAACGTCCGCTTTCAATTCTGCTTTTCGATCTGGATTTCTTCAAGCGCGTCAACGATACCTATGGACATCTGACCGGTGATAAGGTGCTGCAGGCATTTTCCAGGTTATTGAAGAGGGATCTGGTTAATTTCAACCTTATAGGACGCTACGGTGGAGAGGAATTCATAGCCGTCCTCACAGGCGAGGATGAATCAGCAGCAATGGCAATTGCAGAACGTATTCGCAAGAATTGTCACTCAGTTAAGACACGGGGGCCGGAAGGTCATGTTGTCAGCTTTACAGTGAGTATCGGTGTAACCGGATTGCGCAGCACGGATACCACCGAGACTTTGGTCCACCGTGTTGACAAGGGATTGTACAGCGCCAAGATGAAGGGACGTGACATCGTGGTGCTTGCCGAAGAAGGCACCAGGGAGAATCCAGAGGGAAAACTGGAACCAGAATCTGAGGGAACCCCTCAAATTACGCCTAACATTGCGCCATAAACTGCTGCCTTAATTGCAGTTCCAGGTCATCGCCATCTAACTTCTTCAATTATTTGCCACCGCCTTCTGGATAAGGGGGACTAACGGCTCAGGAAGCTTGATGCCACCCGAGAGCGCGAACTGCTGCGCCCGGTCGGTCATTTTTTTCCAGGTCTTGCGGATAATATCCAGCCACTTTTCCTCGTCGTACTCGGGATGCTTGTTGGCAAATTCCAGCATGTAGTGCTCGATGAATACCAGCGCACTAATATCTTCCAGTAGCTGTGTATCCGGATTGCTCTTTATCCCCTTCTTTGCCACTGCGAGCTTTACCCTGTCGATGACATCTTCAGCATAACCTGCCTCAGCCAGCAAATCGGCGGCTGTTTGCGCGTGAAATTTATACAGATCTTTACGCCATTTCAGATAGCCAATGCGATCCATTGGATAGGCATTACGTGGGGATTTCCAGCGCTGGACATGCTGCGCATGAATCGCCAGCTTCATGGCATCATCCGCCTCGGGCGCATAGCGCTGTAACATATCAGACATATGCTGCGAGTAAAGGAGCTCTTTTGGCCAGACCTTACCGTCCACCGTCACCTGATTTGGATCTTCACGGTTTGCGGCGTCGATAAGCGCCATCGCCCGGTCCAGATTCGATTGTTGTTGAGACATATTGTTTACCTTATTTTTAATACGAATTTATTTCATAGAGGCCAGCTCACATATCACGTAATAGCGTGGCGTATTGCGCATTCATCACAGACCTCGTTAATTACCTCTGCTCACAGCTGTGGGCGCCAAGCATAGTAAAGAGAGACTGAGCATGCTCAGCCGCTTCACGGCCAAGGGTAGTAAGATAACCACCATCTTCCAGCGTTATAATGCCTTTCTCAAACAGGCTATGCGCAGCCGCAATCACAGCGGGATCAGCCGTTTTGTGTATCTTTATACCTTCCTGGTTGGTAGAAAGATCATAAAGCATTAACACATTTAACTCGGCCAGGTTTTCCGGGGTATAAGACATCATGACTCCTTGAGTTCATTGTATTACTGATAATAAAGGTTCTTGGGGACGTTCGTCAAAGTGTCAATATGACTTCTTCAAGGGACTTTTCCTGACACATTGGCGCCCGCTACTTTGACACTTTGACGAACGTCCCCAGAGATTTGCAAAAATCACTCAAACCTGACATTTAAAAATCCGGCTATCTAAATAGCTGTTCCGAATACCAGTACAGTTTTGGAAAACCGTTCGTCCTGAGCTTGTCGAAGGACAAGCAGATTACGCACTCTATTTACATTATTTCCACGTTCATGGTTCGACAAGGCTCTCCTGAGCGAAGTCGAGGCCTGTCGTGAGTTTATCGAACGGGGCTCACCACGAACGTGGAAACTCTAAAAAGTGATCTGGTATTTGGAACACCTATTTAGCTATCCAATAGTTATTATTGGATATTTTATGCCGAAAGATGATGCTCGGCATCTTTGAGTGAAATCATCAATACCATTGGATCTAACGGCGATTCGATAAAACCACATTGTAAATAGAATTTCCTGGCCGTGCCAGAAAGTGCGTGTACCAACAGTGCTTTTATTCCTGCCTGTTTAGAGACGCCCAATGTTCTTAAAATAGCGTCTCTAAGTAAGCCCCGACCAATGCCCGATGACTGCATATTTTTATCAACCGCCAACCTTCCCAGTACCATGACGGGGATTGGCTCAGGCATATTGCGGCGAATTTTGCTGGGAGCTTCCTTACGCATCACACTACCTGTCGCCAACACATAGTAAGCCATGACCTGATTACGCTTGCATACGACAAATGTACGTGAAGCGCCTGAATCCTCGTTCTTTAAAGCACGTTTTGTCAGCCAGTCATTTAACACAGGCTCACCACAGTCAAATGCATTGATAGCACGGGTGCTTGAAAGTAGCACAGGCGCTGATAGTTCAGCCATACGCTAGTCTTTCCAGGGAGATTTTTGATTCAGTAAATAACGCAAAGCTTCATTCTCAGCTACCGGTGCATCCAACAGAGTCTGAAATGCCTTAAACGCGTCTTCATCTGCCAGAAAAAGGCGTTGATCCAGTAATACATTTTCCGCTTCCT
>JAADGZ010000278.1 GCA_013152045.1 Gammaproteobacteria bacterium | reverse complement strand
CCAAGAGCGGGCTTTAATAAGGAATTTCTCTATTATTTTTACTTGAGCCTTGACTCTAAAAAGATGATGAAGCCCTTATATAAAGGCCTGCGAAATACTATTCCAAAAGATAATTTCTATGCGTTTAAAACCTATATCCCATCAATTACTGAACAAACCGCCATAGCCAATTTCCTCGATCAAAAATCCGCCCAGATTGATCAGGCGATTGCGATTAAAGAAAAACAAATCACCCTGCTCAAAGAACGCAAACAAATTCTGATTCAAAATGCCGTCACCCGCGGCCTAAACCCCGATGCCCCCATGCGTGATTCCGGTGTGGAATGGCTTGGTGATGTCCCGGCACATTGGAAGACAAGGCGTCTGAAATACATTGTAAAAATCCTTAAACGAATTGTCGGTCATGAGGGGCCTAATGTCTTGTCTATTACACAGCAAGGAATAAAAGTAAAAGACATAGAAAGCGGAGAGGGTCAGCTCGCCATGGACTACTCCAAGTATCAATTGCTTTACCAGGGTGAGTTTGCAATGAATCACATGGACTTACTGACAGGTTATGTTGATATCTCTAAATTTGATGGTGTTGTTAGTCCAGACTACCGAGTCTTCAAAAATACCAGCAAGGAGATAAATGACCAGTATCTACTTGCCATATTCCAGATTGGCTATAAACATAGAATCTTCTATCGCTATGGGCAGGGAGTTTCATTTTTGGGGCGCTGGCGCTTTCCTGCAGACAATTTTAACAATTTCTTTATTCCCATTCCCCCGATAGAAGAACAAGAGCATATAGTTTTTCATATTGAGAAAGAGTCTTCTAAAATGGACGCAGCCATCACCTTACAGCAACAGCAGATCGAGAAACTTAAGGAATACAAAACCACCCTGATCAACAATGCCGTCACCGGCAAAATCAAGGTGGCTTAAATGAAAAAAGGCAGGAACGCAACCATGGACAGCCCGGCTAACATCCTCATTTATCAGAATCCGCAGGGTGAGATTAAACTGGATGTCCGGCTGGAGGATGAAACCGTTTGGCTCAATCAGGCGCAGATTGCACAATTATTCGGCAAAGCCAGAAGCACCATCAGCGAGCATATCACGCATATTTTCAAAGAAGGTGAATTGAACGAACAACTGGTTTGTCGGGATTTTCGACAGACCACTCAACACGGTGCTGTTTCTGACAGGCTCAGAATGATTTACCGAAATATTGAGATCATGCGATGACCGTGGAAAGACCTTTGGAATACTTGCGCTCCCTGCTGCAGGAATTGATCAGGCTGCCGAAAGAAACCGAGTGGGTGGAATTCAAACAGAATAACGCTGACCCTAAAGCGATTGGGGAGTATATATCGGCATTGGCCAATTCCGCCGCTTTGCTGGGCAAGCAGTCCGCCTATCTGGTTTGGGGAGTGGACAATACCACTCATGAAGTGACCGGAACCGGTTTTACCCCCTCCAATACCCGTTATAAACAGCAGGAACTGGAAAGCTGGTTATTGCAGAAAATAACACCAAAAATTGACTTCCGTTTTTTTGAATTTTCCACACAGGAAGATACTTGCGTGGTTATTCTTGAAGTTCAGTCAGCAAGTCATACACCGGTACGTTTCGATGGTACAGAATATATCCGTGTTGGTTCATACAAGAAAAAGCTGCGGGCATTTCCAGAAAAAGAGCGGGCATTATGGCGGGTGTTTGATCGGGTGCCATTTGAACAGCAAATGGCGGCGGAAAATATCAGTACCGATGAAGTATTAAAATTACTGGATTACCCGGCTTACTTTGATCTAACCAACTTACCTTTGCCCGATGGTCACGATGCCATTTTGTCGGCTTTGGAAGCCGACAGGCTGATTCAGCGCAGTGACAGTGGGCAGTGGCATATCAGCAACCTCGGTGCGATTTTATTTGCCAAGCGCCTGCAAGACTTTAATTCACTAAAACGGAAATCGATGCGTCTTGTTCTATATCGAGGCAATAGCAAGCTGGAAACAATTAGGGAACTGGAAGGCTCGAAAGGTTACGCTGTCGGTTTTGAGGGGTTGATTGACTACCTGAAAACACTGCTACCCTCCAATGAGGAAATTGGCAAGGCATTTCGTGAAGAAGTTCCCATGTATCCTGAGCTGGCATTACGTGAACTGGTTGCTAATGCGATTATCCATCAGGATTTTAATATGACAGGAACCGGGCCGATGCTGGAATTATTTGATAACCGGCTTGAAATTACTAACCCCGGCGTGCCGTTAGTCGATACCCAACGCTTTATTGACTCACCACCACAAAGCCGTAATGAAGCATTGGCTTCATTTATGCGGCGTATTGGTATTTGTGAGGAGCGCGGCAGCGGTATTGATAAGGTTATCTTTCAAACCGAGTTATATCAGTTACCGGCACCTATCTTTGAGCGGACAGAGCAACATACGCGAGTCATACTATTCTCCCATAAAGAGTTCAAGGATATGGATAGTGAAGACCGTATCCGGGCCTGCTATCAACATTGCTGTCTGAAGTATGTAAATACGGAAGCAATGAATAATACTTCTGTGAGAAAGCGGTTTAATATCAGCGAAGAAAACAGCGCCATGGCCAGCCGTATTATTAAACTTACAGTGAATGCCGGTTTGATTCGTTTATATGACCCGAATGCAAACAGAAAAACTTACCGATATGTACCATTTTGGGCATAAATGTGGCTTCATTTGACGGTCATTTGACTGAGGAAACAAGCAGAGGCTGGAAGCCACAATAATTATTATATATATCAATATATTACAAAATGTCACTCATTTTCAAGAGCGCAATAAAATTCTGGTTTGTCAGGCACAACGGCCAGGATTAGTAAAACAGGGGGTGGACGAATTAGGAAATGGTCGCCTATTGTCGACCGGGCGATACGGTCACCTCTTTCTACACAATGGTAGGTGAGCAAACAGATTATCGTCTGACATCCTTGTTCCGTCAATGCCACTTGTCGGCTGGGTCTCTGAAATATTTAGGTATTTGCGTATCAAATTATCCTATAAAACATGTATTTCGGTGACGGAAAGCATTGCAAGTATTTGAATATTATGAAAATATTGAGATAGAAATGATTTCAAAAACAAATGAGCAAGCGCTGGAATCCGCCATCGAAAAGTGTCTTACCGGTACTTGCCTGGAAGAAAAGGACAGGATTGCAGAGGAAGTCCCCTTTAGCCAAAACCACGGCTACAAGCTGGGGCTTGCCGCTGACTTTAATGCCCACTTTGCTATTGATACCAGATATTTCTGGGCATTTCTGGAAAAAACACAGGCTGACGAACTCGAAAAGCTGCAAAAAACAGGTGCTGACTGGCAACGGAAAATACTGGAACGTTTTGACCGCCTGATCAAGAGGTATGGCTTACTACATTTATTAAAAAAGGGTCTGAATGTCGATGATGCCCACCTGAACCTGATTTACCCTGCACCGCTGGCAAGCAGTTCCGACCAGGTTAAACAGAACTTTGCCGATAACATCTTCAGCAGCACGAGGCAGATACGCTATTCCCTTGCCAGTACGCTGGAAGAAATCGACGTGGTGTTGTTCATCAACGGCCTGCCCTTTGCCACGCTGGAACTGAAAAACCCCTGGACGGGACAAACGGCCCGTTACCATGGGCAGAAACAGTATCACCATGACCGGAACACCAGTCAGCCCTTGCTGCAGTTTGGCCGCTGCCTGGTCCACATGACCGTGGATACCGATGAAGTGTACATGACCACTAAGCTGGCAGGCAAAAGCACCTTCTTCTTACCCTTCAACAAAGGCTATAACTTTGGCGCAGGCAACCCGCCGAATCCAGATGGCCATAAAACCGCCTATCTGTGGCAAGAGGTATTCAGCAAAGAAAGTATCGCCAATATTATTCAGCATTTTGTGCGTCTGGACGGTAGCAGCAAGGATCCGCTCAACAAGCGCACGTTATTCTTTCCACGTTATCACCAGATGGACGTGGTACGTGGCCTGGTGGCCCACGCCGGTGAGCAGGGCGTGGGGCATACCTATCTGATTCAACACTCAGCCGGTTCAGGCAAATCCAATTCCATCACCTGGGCGGCGTATCAATTGATAGAAACCTACCCCGCAAGCAGTGAGCCCCCTGGTGCAACACCGAAAATCGCTCCCGGCGTTTCCGGCATACACTCCATCCATGGAGATAAAAGTCTGGAACAACCCTTGTTTGATTCTGTCATTGTCGTTACTGACCGGCGTCTGCTGGACAAACAACTGCGGGAGAATATTAAGGAATTTTCCGAGGTTAAAAACATTATTGCCCCGGCTTTCAAGTCATCCGAACTAAAAGCCGCGTTGGAGCAAGGCAAAAAGATCATCATCACCACGATCCAGAAGTTTCCGTTTATTATTGATGGTATTGCAGACCTGAGCGACAAGCGCTTTGCAGTGATTATTGATGAAGCACACAGCTCCCAGAGCGGCACCGCCCATGACAGCCTTAATCGATCCATGGGGAATCGGGCGATGGGCACCCATAATATAAAAACAGGCGATGTCGACGACGACACTCTGGATGCCCAGGATAAAATCCTGCAAGCCATGAAATCCCGCAAGATGAGAGGCAATGCTTCTTATTTTGCTTTCACTGCCACACCAAAAAATACCACGCTGGAGAAATTTGGCACAAAGCAGCCGGATGGTAACTTCAAGCCATTTCACCTCTATTCCATGAAGCAGGCGATTGAAGAAGGCTTTATTCTGGATGTGCTCGCCAACTACACGACGTATAAAAGCTATTACGAAATCCAGAAGTCCATCGAGGAAAATCCGCTATTCGACAGTAAAAAGGCGCAAAAAAAACTAAGCGCTTACGTGGAAAGTCATCAGCAGACCATTAATATTAAGGCTGAGATCATCCTTGATCACTTCATACCTCAGGTTGTCAACAGCAAAAAGCTAAAAGGCAAAGCCAAAGGCATGGTGGTCACCCAGAATATTGAAACGGCCATTCGTTACCATAAAGCCATTACACGCCTGTTGGATGCAATGGGTCATCCATTTAAGGCGCTCATTGCTTTTTCTGGCAACAAGGAAGTGGATGGCATCGAGTATACCGAAGCACAGATGAATGGCTTTGCTGAAAACGAAACCCGTGATTACTTCGATAAAAATGATTACCGGCTACTGGTG
>JAADGZ010000189.1 GCA_013152045.1 Gammaproteobacteria bacterium | reverse complement strand
CCCTCCCTTTTTTTACAACCAGATCATAAATCCAGTTTCATGCCGATGTGCCAGCAGCTCGTGATACGGGTACATGCGCAGTTTGTAATAATTGAGTCCGGACTGGGCGGGGGTGAGATCCAGTGAGAAGATAAATTCTTCACCCTGTTGTTCGATAAAGGTGAAGTGCTGTTTATCGCGGGTGTCGAAGTCGCCGTGTTTCTTTTTCCCGACCAGACATTCTACTGTGACATCATCGGGTGACAGGCCGTTAAGGAAGGCGCTGATCTTTATGGATAGCTTTTCGCCGTGAGTGATTGCCGTGCTGACTTCATCAACTCGTTTCATGGTTACGCCGTGCCAGTTCTGGGCGATTTTCTTTTTCCACTGCGCCAATTTCTGTGATGGGTTGTTATTGTCAGCGGACAGTCGGGCATGATGTATTTTCGCCGGGCCATAAAATTTGCTCACATAATCCATGAGCATGCGTTTGGCATTGAAATTCGGAATGCAGTACTTCATCGAGGCTTTGGACATTTTCACCCAGTCGCTTGAATAGCCATGACTGTCGCGATCAAAAAACATCGGGATGACCTCATGTTCCAGGATATTGAGCAGGTCGTTGGCTTCCTCGTTGTTACGATAGCTTTCATCAAAGTGCTGGCCGTGGGGTGAAATGCCCCAGCCGTTGTCGCCGGTAAAGCCTTCGCCCCACCAGCCATCCAGTACACTGACATTGAGTACACCGTTGATGGCGGCTTTTTCCCCCGAGGTGCCACTGGCTTCGAGTGGATATTCCGGGGTGTTGAGCCAGACATCGACGCCGCTGACGAGTTTGCGCGCCAGTGCCATATCGTAGCCTTCGAGCAGCAGAATTTTGCCGACAAATTCGGGGCGTAGGGAATATTCATGAATGCTGCGGATCAGTTCTTGTCCGGGAAGGTCGTTAGGATGCGCTTTGCCGGCAAAGATCAGCAGTACCGGCCTTGCTGGGTCGTTTAGTAGCCGGGCCAGGCGTTCTGAATCACTAAACAGCAGGGTGGCGCGTTTATAGGTGGCGAAGCGCCGGGCGAAGCCCAGTACCAGTACATCCGATTCTGGTTGAGAGGTATAGAGAGTGACGCGTTTTTGGAGAATGTCGCTGCAACCGTTACGATGGCAACGTATGGCCACGCGGCGGTTTACATATTCGAGCATCTGTGACTTGAGTTCCTGATGCAGACTCCAGAAACGGTGGTCAGGAATGCTGTCTAGACAATCCCAAAAATCGGAGTCCAGCAGGTGGCTGCGCCATTCACGAAAGCGCGTGTCGAACAGGTTGATCCATTCAGGAGCGAGGAAAGTAGGCGCGTGTACGCCATTGGTCACATAGGATATAGGATTTTCTTCATGCGGGATCTGTGGCCAGATATCACTTTCCATTTGTGATGCGACGGTACCGTGAATGCGGCTGACTCCATTATGGAAACGTGAGCTACGCAGGGCGAGGGTGGTCATGTTGAAGCCCGTGTCGCTGTTTGGCGCTAGTCCCAGACTCAGAAAGTGTTCCATGCTGATGTTCAGCTTCTGGGAAAAATGTCCCAGGTATTGCTGGATCAGATTATGATCAAAAATATCGTGTCCAGCTGGCACTGGCGTATGGGTGGTAAAGATAGTACCGGAGGCCACCAGTTCATGGGCACTGTCAAAGTCCATACCCTCGTCAATATGTTCGCGGCAACGCTCCAGAATCTGAAAGGCTGAATGGCCTTCATTGATGTGCCAGATATTAGGCGTCAGTCCCAGTGCGCGAAGGGCGCGTACGCCACCGATGCCGAGGACGATTTCCTGCTGGATACGCAGGACGTTATCACCGCCGTAAAGCTGGAAGGTGATGGTACGATCCTGCTCGCTGTTTTCCAGCAGATCACTATCGAGAAGATATAGGGTGATATGTCCGGCAACGGCTTTCCAGACCTTGAGTGCGACGTTGCGATCTTCAATTTTAACCCTGACTTTGAGCGGCTTGCCTTCACTGTCTTGCGCCGGGGAAACGGGCAGATCGTTGAAGTGGGTAGATTTGTTCTGCGCCAGCTGGTTGCCAGCGGCGTCGATGGTTTGGGTAAAGTAGCCCTGGCGATAAAGCAGTCCTATGGCGATGAAGGGCAGGCCAAGATCGCTGGCCGCCTTGCAGTGATCGCCAGCGAGAATGCCCAGACCACCTGAATAAATGGGGAAACTCTCATGCAGTCCGAATTCGGCGCAGAAATAGGCGATGAGATCTTTTTCCTGATCCAGGTATTTATCAATTCCGGAGTGAGAAACCTTGTCGTGATAGGTCTTAAAGGAAGACATAACCTGGTTATATTCTTCGATAAATATATTTTCACGGCAGGCCTGGTCCAGTTTTTCCTGGGCGATGCGGCGCAGGAATACCTTAGGGTTGTGCCCGCAGCTTTCCCATAGTTTCACGTCGAGCCGGTAGAACAATCGGCGAACCCGGCGATCCCAGGTATAGAGCAGGTTATTGGCCAGATCGTTGAGACCGGATAGTTGTTTCGGAATAACGGGCCGAACTTCAAATTTGAAATAGGTTTCGCTCATGCTTTGTCTGCCTGTTTGGAATTTATATTATTAAGCTATCTAGTTTTAGCACAAAATACACGGGGCTGCGGAAAAATTCAGGTGATGACGCTGGGCTTTTCCCGGCAGGTGAAGTGCTGGATCCGGGCCAGATCCTCGGCAATCTGAATCAGTGGAGCAAGGGTTTGCTGGGTATCCAGCTGGTGTTTTTCTGGATCAAGTTCATAGCGTTCCAGATAGACTCGTAGCGTGGCACCGCGGGTGCCAGTGCCGGAGAGCCGGAACACAATCCGTGAGCCGTCCGCAAACAGGAAACGCAGTCCCTGATGTTCACTGATGCTGTTATCTACCGGATCGGTATAACAGAAGTCATCGCAGGACTGCAGTTGATAATCGCCAAAATGGCGACCGGGCAGGCTGTCTAGCTGCTCGCGCAAATGCGTCATGAGCGATTCAGCCGCATGGCTATCCACTTCTTCATAGTCATGGCGTGAATAATAATGGCGGCCAAAACGACGCCAATGTTCGCGCATGATTTCGCGTACCGGTTGCTGGCGCAGGGCAATCAGATTGAGCCAGAATAGCACGGCCCAGAGACCATCCTTTTCGCGGATATGATCCGAGCCGTTGCCGAAGCTTTCCTCACCACAGAGGGTGATTTTATGGGCATCAAGCAAGTTGCCGAAAAATTTCCAGCCGGTGGGGGTTTCATAACATTCTACCCCCAGTGCCTCGGCTACCTTGTCTACGGCCCGGCTGGTGGGCATGGAACGGGCAACGCCCGCCAGACCGGCGCGATAACCGGGGAGATGGTGAATATTGGCGGCCATGACCGCAAGGCTGTCGCTCGGAGTAACGAAGATGTGCCGCCCTAAAATCATGTTGCGGTCACCATCGCCATCGGAGGCGGCGCCGAAGTCGGGTGGATTGGCGCCGAACAGCCGTGCTACCAGTTTATGTGCATGCAGCAGGTTGGGATCAGGGTGGCCGCCGCCAAAGTCTTCTTCAGGGATGGCATTGAGCACGGTATCCTCGGTGGCTCCCAGACGGCGTTGCAGAAGTTCTTTGGCATAGGGGCCGGTCACCGCATGCATGGCATCGAACAGCATGTGGAACCGGCCCGATTTGAATAAGGCTCTGATGGCGTCGAAATCAAACAGGTGCTGCATGAAATCAGCATAATTGCTCACCGTATCGATAATTTCGATGTGTGTTTCATTAATCTGTATTTCAGCCAGGCTGTCGATATCGATATCATCACATTCGAACAGGCAGTATTCCTTAATAGTGCAGGCAGCCTCATAGACGGCATCGGTGAATTTTTCCGGTGCCGGGCCACCGTTGCGCAGATTAAATTTAACGCCGAAATCGCCATCAGGGCCGCCGGGATTGTGGCTGGCCGAGAGAATGATGCCGCATAAGGCCTGATATTTGCGGATTTGAGCCGACATGGCTGGGGTGGATACGAGTCCGTGTTGGCCAATCAGAATATGATGGAAGCCGTTAGCGATGGCCATTTTCAGAATGATCTGGATAGCCTGCCGGTTGTAGTAACGCCCATCGCCGCCAATAATTAAAATATCCGCCTGCGTGGGTTCCGGCAGAGTATCAAAAAGGCTCTGGATGAAATTCTCCAGATAATGAGGCTGCTGGAATATCTGGACTTTTTTACGTAGACCTGATGTCCCAGGTTTTTGGTCAGAAAAAGGACTCGTGGTTATATGTCTGATGTTCATATTTAAATCTATTACGGCCTGGGTCAGGTAAATGAGTAAGTATTGTTCTCGGTTTTGCCTTCGGTCCCCGGTGCTCTCGGAAGAGCAGAAACTGAAATAGTTTGCACATCCAAGCAATAAGTCATGAAAAAGAATAGGGAATTATACCCTGATACGTGGTTATGTCAGTATGCCTGACTAAAGAAATTTACCAAAGAAATACGCTTCACCTATGTGTAGATTCCGGTAGAATCAGACCTTAGTCCACTTTTTTAGTCGATGACAAGCGGTTTCTATTACTGGACAAATTACACGCAAAAGGCCCAAAAATGGAAAATATAATGGGGAGTACCTGGAAGGCGTTAGAGGCGCATTACGAGTCCGTTGGTGGGCACCATCTGCGCGACCTGTTTGCTCAGGATCCTGAACGTTTCAACAGGTTTTCGTTGCAACACGAAGATATGTTGCTGGATTATTCCAAAAATCGTATCACGGAAGAAACCCTGTCGTTGTTATTTCAGCTTGCTCGTGAAGTGGGGCTGGAGACATGGATTGCACGCATGTTCAGTGGCGAGAAGATCAACCACACGGAAAATCGTGCCGTGTTGCATACCGCTTTACGCAACCGTTCCAGCGAACCGGTAATGCTGGATGGCCGGGATGTCATGCCGGAAATCCGGACAGAATTGAAGAAAATTCGAAAATTGGCTGAAGCGGTGCGCCAGCGTCAATGGCGTGGTGTCACGGGACAGCCGATTACGGATGTGATCAATCTTGGCATTGGCGGCTCCAGTCTGGGGCCGGAGATGGTTACCGATGCCCTGCGTCCCTATGCTATCCATGACATGCGCTTTCACTTCGTTTCCAATGTGGATGAGAATCACATCATGGATACCCTGGAAGAGCTGAGGCCGGAAACCAGCCTGTT
>JAADGZ010000208.1 GCA_013152045.1 Gammaproteobacteria bacterium | reverse complement strand
GCTTTTCAGCATCTATGATGATTATTTTGTCGGAATATTTTTCATTATGCATGATAAATATTCCATATTTAAGCCAATCATTTATAAAGTTCTTGCTGTAATGGTACATTTTATCGAAATATAAAATACTTTTTGCTGTTTTTGAGCTCAGATATAAGTTTCCGTATCTTTTTTAGATTAAGAATGGAATTAGTCGATATCGGAAAAAACTCGGAACTCTTGATCTGTGACAACGCCGTGCAGAGGGACATCCCAGACACGCGTTTCCAGTTTGTTTACTTGTTGAAAGCTGAAGGCTGTACCGATAAGGCAGGGTTTGCGCCATTGGCGACGGTTATGTAGGAAAGCGAGAGTACGATCATAGAACCCTCCCCCCATACCCAAGCGATTACCCTGTTGGTCAAAGGCAACCAGGGGCATAAACACAAGATCAAGAGACTGCACTTTAAATTGGCGGGTATGACGTTTATGTTTGGGTTCGTTGATTCCAAAGCTGTTGCGGTACAGTTTTGTGGTTGGTGTATAAGGCAAAAACCAGAGGCTGCGGCTATGGCTAAGGCCAAGTACGGGGAGATAACAGCGCTTTTTTTGTTTCCAGGCTAGCTTGATCAGGGGTAAGAGATCGATTTCGCCATCATTTGTGAGATAAAAAGCGATATTTCGACTTTTTTGGAAAATACGCGAAGCAGCGATAAGGCGGGAGAGTTTTCTTGCCTTGATTTGAGCTTCAGCCTCTGAAAGCTTGCGCCGTTGCTTGCGGATCTTCTTTCTTAGTATGGAACGGGCGTTTGGATAGATTTCCATAGGAATTAAAGGAGGGTGACTACCACCTATACCGTCGTGATTTTCGTCTCGAACCTGAAGCTCAAGTGGGGGCGCATCTGATACATCAGGCTTTCCGTCAAGCGGACATGCACACAATATCGAGAAATTGCCCCCAAGGGTTTTATTTACGGTTCAAGAATACCCCAATCAGCAAACGAATATTGCAGTAGCCACCCAAAGCGTCAAAGTGGGTGTTAAAATTCCAGTTGCTGGCTTTCAAACAGCGTATCTTCAATCTTGCTTTGAAGATTCTTCAGCCGCTGGCTGATACTATTGTCAATTATCTCCTTGTTGCCATCTTGCGTCAGTAGCTCATGAGAGATATTGAGTGCGGCAATTACGGCAATACGGTCGGGACCAATAATTTTCCCTTTTTCCCGAATTTCGCGCATTTTTCTGTCGAGATAATCAACGGAGCGCATTAGATCCTGCTGTTCCCCTTCGGTACAGGAAACCAGGTACTCCTTATCCATGATATGGACGGTGACTGCTTTGGAAGCGGTATTAGTGTTCATTTTCCATTGCCTTTAGACGGTTAATCATTGATTCCACCCGGGTGCGGGCGGTTTCAGTTTTTTCCAGTAACTGATTACGTTCAGTCAACAGGTGAGTCTGGCTTTCACGCAGAGTTTTGTTTTCTGAACGTAATCTATCTACAGCCTTGATGAGGTCATCAACACGTGTTTCTAATTTTTTCAGATCTAAATCATCCATTGCTGCTACTACCCGTTTTTTGCATATTTACCATAATTTATGATCAATATAGAGCGGCAGACTGGCAGGGTCAACGGTACAATAGACAAAACCGTAAATACTGACAGGAACAGAAATGAATTATGAGCAAATAAATGATGCGCTGATGCGCTTGCATGCGGATATGGATAGTGCCGAAAGTCATGGCGTGTTATGCGGGTTGCTGGCGGTGCGGGATGAAAATGCGCAAAGTCGTTGGCTGACGCACTGTGCACCTGGGGTCGAAATGGGGGATCTGCTGGCGCAGGAGGCGATGGATATTTTGCAATCCGTTTATAATCATGTGTTGGAGCAGATAAACAGTCCCGATTTTGTCTTTCAGTTGCTGTTGCCGGATGATGATTCAGCGTTGTCTGAACGGGTTGATGCATTTGCACACTGGTGTCAGGGTTTTCTTATGGGGGTGTCCCTGGGGGGTATAGTCGATACCTCCAAATTACCGGGTGAATTGCCGGAATTTATTCATGATCTTCTGGAATTTACTCACGCCAGTGACTTCGATGCGGACGATCTTCAGGATGAGCAAAGCTCGTCAGAGCTGATTGAATATGTGCGTATGGGGGTGCTGCTGTTTCATGAGGAAATCCGCAATTTAAAAGAGGCGGCAAATTCGAAAACTCGGCACTAATGAGTGTCATCAAGATTAAAAGTTTTAGAAAAATAGTGCTTTATCATCGTGGTACATGGCCGTCAGCAGCACGGTTAGCACTTCTAAATAGAGTGAGTATAATGGTTTCATGAGTACTCAGGAATTTAAACAACGCCGCCGCCGCCTGATGGGCATGATGGATGAACACTCGGTGGCTATTTTGCCCACCGCGCCGGTATATATTCGTAATAGGGATGTAGAACACCCCTATCGCCCTGATAGCGACTTTTTCTATCTGACGGGTTTTCCGGAACCAGAAGCCGTTGCGGTGCTGATTCCTGGACGAGAACATGGCGAATATATCCTTTTCTGCCGCGAGAATGATCCTGAAATGGAAACCTGGAACGGTTTTCGTGCTGGCCAGGAGGGGGCGATCTCGCTGTATCATGCGGACGACTGTTTTCCGATTGACGACATTGATGACATCCTGCCGGGATTGCTGGAAAACAAGGCGCGCGTGTTCTACACCATGGGTGCGCACCCAGGGTTTGATCAACGCCTGATTGGCTGGGTTAACCGTTTGCGCAAACAGAACCGTGCCGGTATTCATACGCCGGGTGAATTCGTTTCGCTGGATCATCTGGTGCACGATATGCGTCTGTACAAAAGCAGCTTTGAAATTCGGGCGATGCGCAAGGCTGCGAAAATTTCTGCCGAAGCGCATCGCCGAGCTATGCAGCACTGCAAACCGGGGATGATGGAATACCAGCTGGAAGCCGAACTGCTGCATACCTTTATGTATCACGGTGCACGTTCTCCAGCCTATGCCAGTATTGTCGGTAGTGGCGCCAACGGCTGTATTCTGCATTATGTGGAAAATAGCGCAAAGATGAAAAATGGCGATTTGGTGCTGATCGATGCGGGTGCAGAAATCGACTGTTATGCAGCGGATATTTCGCGCACTTTTCCGGTTAACGGTCACTTTAGCCGGGCGCAGAAGGCCTTGTATGAACTGGTCCTGGCAGCACAACTCGCTGCTATCGAACAGGTACAACCGGGCAATCACTGGAACGATCCCCATACAGCCGCAGTCCGGGTATTAACTGAGGGGTTGCTCGAACTGGGGTTATTGAAAGGTAGCCTGAAGACACTGTTGAAGAAACAGGCCTATCGTCGTTTTTACATGCATCGTACTGGCCACTGGCTGGGTATGGATGTGCATGATGTGGGTGACTATAAGATTGATACCGAGTGGCGTGTGCTGGAACCAGGTATGACGTTAACGGTGGAACCCGGCTTGTACATTCCTTCTGAGAGCAAGGGCGTGGCAAAAAAATGGTGGAATATCGGTATTCGCATCGAAGATGATGTGTTGGTCACCCGTGATGGTCATGAGATTCTTTCGGCGGATGTGGTCAAGACGGTTGACGAGATTGAAGCACTGATGACCGGGGCTAAAAGCCCGCAACGAGTAAAAGCAAAAATGAAACCCGTAACTCGATCACGCAGGCAAACAAAATGAAAGAATCTGCAGGGTCGGCGAATTATGATGTACTGATTGTCGGCGGCGGCATGGTAGGCGCCAGTTTGGCGTGTGCTCTAAGTCAGGTGAACGGCACTAATCTGCGTATTGCGGTGGTGGAAAGCAGCCCGTTTGATTGCGGGCAACAAAGCAGCTTTGATGCACGTAGCGTGGCATTATCTGATAGCTCCAGGGCGATTTTCGAGACCCTGGGCTTATGGCCAGAGATGCAAGCGCTGGGGGTGATGCCGATCAAACATATCCATGTTTCGGATCGCGGGCATCCAGGTTCTACCCATCTGGATTGTCATGAGCAGGGTGTGGCGGCGTTGGGTTATGTGCTGGAAACAAGGGTGCTGGGTGAGGTGTTAACGGCTAGCATGAATCAGCGTGACAATATCGATCTGATCTGTCCAGGCCGGGTTGAAGCCATTGATTTGGGGCAGGATTCGGTGGCTGTGGTTGACATTAACCGGGAGGGCAAGATCGAACGCCTTGGTGCCAAATTGGTAGTGGCTGCCGATGGAGCCGAATCATGCCTACGCAACCTAGCCGGGATTAAAACTTTTAAGTTAAATTATGGTCAAACAGCCGTGATCGCCAATCTGATCTGTGATCGGCCACATCAACATATCGCTTATGAACGGTTTACTGACAGCGGTCCAATGGCCCTGTTGCCGGTTAGTGACCCTGAGGGTGGAGAGCATCGTTATGCTCTTGTCTGGAGCTTGAAATCACAACAGGCTGAAGCGGTGGCCGGGTTGGATGAGGCGGCATTCCTGGAATATTTGCAGGAACAGTTTGGCCGACGTGCGGGACGCTTTATCAAGGCGAGTGCACGCCATGTTTATCCATTGAAATTTCTGCTGGCGCGTGAACTGGTGGGTTCGCGTCTGGCTATTATTGGCAATGCTGCGCATTCCCTGCATCCGGTTTCCGGACAGGGCTTTAATCTTGGTTTGCGTGATGTTGCGGTATTGGCACAAATTATTATTGATGCGCAAAGAAAAGGGCTTGATTTTGGCATGCGGGAGATCCTGCAGGATTATGCACACTGGCGGCGGCGTGATCAGTGGCAGACGGCAGCTTCTACCGACAGTCTGGTAAGAATTTTTTCCAGTACTTTTCCGCCGCTGGCCTTAGCTCGCAATCTTGGTTTGCTGGCACTGGATATCTTGCCGCCATTGAAGAAGCATCTAGCGCGTCAGGCGATGGGCTACATTGGTAAACAGCCGCGTCTGAGTCGAGGATTGCCACTATGAATGCAAATAAGGCAAAGATAGACCATAACGTTGATGTGATTATCGTGGGTGCTGGCATGGTGGGCGCGACCCTGGCCTGCGCATTAGCACCATCGACTTTGCGTATTGCCTTACTGGATGCCCGCTGCCCGCAACAGCACTGGGCGGATGACGGTTATGATCTGCGTGTCAGCGCGATTACCCGCGCTTCGCAAAGTTTGCTGCAGGAGTTGCAGATTTGGCCTTACATAGAAGCGCAACGTCTCAACCCCAACCCCTACCGTGAAATGCACGTCTGGGACGCTAGCGGAGACGGTGAAGTACATTTCGATAGTGCCGAGCTGGGTGAACCGGATCTAGGTCACATCATTGAGAATCGGGTTATCGTCAAGGCCTTGCACCAGCGTCTGAGCAAGTTCGATAATGTTCATTTACGCTGCCCGGTTGAAATGAAAAAACTGGATATTGGTGAAGACAGAGTCAATTTAACGCTTGCCGATGAAACACAGATACAGGCCAAGCTGATTATTGCCGCCGATGGTGGTCGTTCCTGGATCCGACAACAGGCCGGGATTGGTCTGCATGGTTGGGATTATGATCAGAGTGCACTGGTAACCTGGGTGAAGACCGAAGCTTATCATCAGGATACGGCTTGGCAGCGTTTTCAGCCTGACGGGCCGCTAGCCTTTTTACCGTTGAGCGAGGGTTATAGTTCCATTGTCTGGTCTACTAGCCATGAACATGCACAGGCATTGCTGGCACTGGATGAAGCCGCTTTTGCTGAAGAATTGGCGGCAAGTTTTGAACGGCGTCTCGGCAAGATTGAAAAGGTTGGGCCGCGCGCCGTATTCCCTCTGCGTTATTTTGAAACACTGCATTATGTTCAAGCACGGTTGGCGCTGGTGGGCGATGCCGCGCATATGATGCACCCACTGGCCGGGCAAGGTGTAAATCTAGGCATGGCGGATGCTGCATCACTGGCCGAGGTGCTTCTGGAGGCGCATGGCAAGCATCGTGATCTCGGTAGCTATAAGGTACTGCGTCGTTATGAGCGCTGGCGGCGCGCAGACAATCGCGCCATGTTGTGCAGTATGGATGCCTTGAAGCTGCTGTTTAGCAGCCGTTCAGATAGTATTCGTTGGCTTCGTAATACGGGTTTGAATATGACTGATCACATTATGCCGCTGAAACATGCATTCATGCAGAGGGCGCTGGGTAGCTAATATCATTTGGGCAGTCTGGATCCCAATAAAAAATTCGTACAGTAATACCTCATCACAAGCAGCAGGGAACGCACTCTTAGAGATTAAATATGGATTTTCTGAATACTACTGCTGTTCTAATCTCATTGGCTGCCCTGTTCAGCTATCTTAATTATCGTTATCTAAAAATCCCGACTACGATTGGCATTATGCTTATTGCCCTGAGTATTTCTCTGGGGCTGCTAGCGGCTGA
>JAADGZ010000078.1 GCA_013152045.1 Gammaproteobacteria bacterium | reverse complement strand
TACAGCGTATCTACGCCGCCCGCCAAATTAAACATCCACAGGAACTGGATTACAGCCTCAGTCAGTTACTGCCTTTCAACCAGCTTAAGGGCATGGACACTGCGGTACAGATTTTAAGCGCCGCGCTTGCGAACCAGAAACGCATTCTGGTGGTGGGAGATTTTGACTGTGACGGGGCGACCAGCACGGCGTTGGCGCTGAAGGGTCTGCGGGCCTTTGGTTTTGAACAGGTGGAATACCTGGTTCCCAACCGCTTTGAATACGGCTATGGCCTAACTCCAGAAATCGTCAAAGTCGCGCTCGAATACCGGCCTGATCTGATCATTACCGTCGATAACGGTATTTCAAGTATTGAGGGTGTGGCAATGGCAAAGGCCCACGGCGTGCAGGTGCTGGTGACCGACCATCATCTGGCGGGTTCGCAACTGCCGCAGGCTGATGCCATCGTCAATCCTAACCAGCCGGGAGATAACTTTGCCAGCAAGAACCTCGCTGGTGTTGGCGTGATGTTCTATGTATTGATGGCGCTGCGCGCGCATTTGCGTGAACAGGGCTGGTTTGAAAAAAACAATATCGAGGAGCCTAAGCTGGCTCAGTGGCTGGATCTGGTGGCAATGGGAACCGTTGCCGATGTGGTGGTACTGGATCATAACAATCGAATTTTAGTGTCACAGGGGCTGGCGCGTATGCGTGCGGGTCAACTATGTGCGGGTTTGAAAGCAATCGCGACGGTGGCGGGACGGCCACTGCAAAGCCTTTCTGCCAGTGATCTCGGTTTTGCTTTGGGGCCACGCATTAATGCTGCCGGTCGGCTGGATGATATGAGCAGGGGAATTGAATGCCTGTTAACCAAGGATGAGCCAACGGCACAGGTTTTGGCGCAACAACTGGATCAGTTGAATCGAGAACGCCGACTTATCGAAGAAAAAATGAAACAACAGGCGCTGGATCTGCTGGCCCACATGCACCTCGATGATAAGGACAAAACACTGCCTTTGGGTCTGTGTTTGTTTGAACCCGAATGGCATGAGGGGGTGGTGGGTATTCTGGCATCCCGGATCAAGGATCGTTTGCAGCGTCCGGTGATCGCTTTTGCCCGAACCGCGAATAATCAGCTCAAAGGTTCCGCGCGTTCAGTTAAGGGGGTGCATATTCGTGATGTACTGGATGCCGTGGCAACGCGCTACCCCGAACTTCTGAGCCGTTTTGGGGGACATGCTATGGCCGCTGGCCTGAGCCTGAAGGAAGAACATTATGCGCCGTTTGCACAGGCGTTTGACGAGGAGATTCGTCGTCATCTCGATGCTGATTCCCTGCAGGGTATGATTGAAAGTGACGGCGAATTGCGGGCTGAGGAACAGAGTATGGATATGGCGAAACTGCTGGCTTGCGCCGGTCCCTGGGGGCAGGGCTTTGAAGAGCCGCTGTTTGATGGAGGATTCCGTCTCCTGCAAACTCGGATCGTCGGTGAAAAACATCTAAAGTTGGTGCTGGCAAAAGACGATGGCGAGGCTATTGACGCGATTGCTTTTAATACTACGGATAGCCACTGGCCGGAAAACGTTGAACGGGTGAGAGTGGTCTATCGGCTGGAAATTAATGAATTCAGAGGTGAGCGCAAGTTGCAGCTCATGCTTCAACATCTTGTACCCGAGGCTGATACTGGGAATTTTGCTGGTTAATGAATAGGGTGTGAATACTGGAATTAATCAGAAAAGCACATTATTATCTTATACTAATATAAAAATGAGGGATGAAAATGTCTGCTTTTAAACAAATAGTTTTGCTGCTATCAACGGTCACTTTGTTGTCTTACGGGAGTCTGGCTCAGGCCGCCGGTGATCCGGTCAAAGGCAAGGTTAAATCCGCAGCCTGTGCGGGTTGTCACGGTGCAGACGGCAACAGTCAAGCGCCAAATTTTCCTAAGCTGTCCGGCCAGTATGCGGATTATATCGTCAAGCAGGTTAATGATTTTTTGCATAACAAACGCAGCGATCCGATTATGAGTGGTATGGCGGCAACCGCCGGCAGTGCCAGTGATCTGGCGGATATCGCGGCCTTTTTTGCCAGTCAGAAAACAATGAAGGGTACGCCGGTTAAATCAGCAAAGGCGGCGCGGGGAAAAATAATCCAGTTAAAAGGCGATCCAGCCCGCGGTGTTTATGCCTGTGTGCACTGTCATGGTAAAAACGGCAAGGGTGCCTCGAAGACGAATCCCTTCTTCCCGGTGATTGGCGGGCAGCATAAGACCTATCTGGTAAAAATACTCAAAGATTTTAAATCCAAAAAACGCACGAATGATCCAGCGAGCATGATGGCGGCGGTTGCCATGAAAATGAGCAATGCCGATATTGATGCGGTAGCAGAATATCTGTCTGGATTGTAGTTCAGCGCTACACGGATGGGGCTGGAGTAGGTATAATCGCCACTTTTATTTGCCGGTGGTCGAAAAATGCTAGAACTCAATCCAATTTTCACGCAGATCAAAGATCTACAGACGCGCGTCGATGCGCTCAGGGGGTATCTTTGACTACGACATCAAGCGTGAAAGGCTGGATGAGGTGTGCCGGGAACTGGAACAACCCTCGGTTTGGGATGAGCCAAAACGTGCCCAGGATCTGGGCCGGGAGCGTGTCCAGCTTGAGCAGGTAGTCAATACCGTTGTTCGGCTGGAGGAAACCCTGGCTGATGCGCGCGAACTTCTGGAGATGGCGGGTGAGGAGAATGACGAGGAGGCAGTGAATGCTATTCGTCAAGATCTGCAAGACCAGGAAACCGAGCTGGCAAAGCTGGAATTCCAGCGCATGTTCTCCGGTGAAATGGATGCCAACAACGCTTTCCTCGATATCCAGGCCGGTTCTGGCGGCACCGAAGCCCAGGACTGGGCCAATATGCTGTTGCGCATGTATCTGCGCTGGGGAGAACGGCGCGGATTCAAGACCGAGCTGATCGAAGTCTCCGACGGCGAAGTCGCCGGTATTAAAAGTGCAACTATTCAATACAGCGGCGACTATGCCTACGGCTGGTTGCGTACCGAAACCGGCGTGCATCGTCTGGTGCGAAAGTCGCCGTTTGATTCAGGCAATCGCCGCCACACCTCGTTCGCCTCGGTCTTCGTTTCTCCCGAAGTCGATGACAACATCGAAATCGAAATCAACACCGCCGATTTGCGTATTGATACATACCGTGCCAGCGGTGCCGGTGGTCAGCACGTTAATAAAACCGATTCAGCTATTCGTCTCACCCATGAACCTTCTGGTATCGTGGTACAGTGTCAAAGTGGGCGTTCGCAACACCAGAACAAAGACAATGCTATGAAGCAGTTGAAGGCAAAGTTATATGAGATGGAGCTGCAAAAACAGAACGCCGAAAAAATGGCATTGGAAGAAACCAAATCCGATATCGGCTGGGGCAGCCAGATCCGATCCTATGTATTAGATCAATCCCGGATTAAAGATCTGCGCACCGGCGTAGAAAGCAGTAACACCCAGGCCGTACTCGATGGTGACATCGACAAGTTTATTGAAGCCAGCCTGAAAGTGGGTTTGTAATAGATTAACCTTTGCGTCCTTTGCAGTTAAATAAAATATATGTAGCTATACGTAGGTTGGGCTGAGTAAAACGAAGCCCAACAATTCAGCCAGGTAGGAATTGAGAAACAAGGTAATGACAGATAGTAAAAAGCAGCAACAGCCCAAAGTCGACGAAAACAAACTCATCGCCCAGCGGCGTGAAAAACTGGCGGCCTTGCGAGAAGGCGGCATAGCCTTTCCAAATGATTTTCGGCGCAATGTTATGGCCGGTGAACTGCACGCTGAATACGACGAAAAAAGCAAGGAAGAGCTGGAACAACTAGGACTACGAGTAAGTATTGCTGGCCGTATGATGTTAAAGCGGGTCATGGGCAAGGCCAGCTTTGCTACCGTACAGGATATGTCTGGCCGCATTCAGTTGTATGTGACGCGTGACGAACTGGCTGAAGGTTTTTATAACGAACAATTTAAAAAATGGGATTTAGGGGACATCATTGGCGCTGAAGGTCAGCTGATGAAAACCAATAAAGGCGAGTTATCGGTCAAGGTTGATAATATTCGCCTGCTGACCAAAGCGTTGCGCCCGTTGCCAGAAAAATTTCAGGGCCTGTCGGATCAGGAAACCCGTTATCGGCAACGTTATCTTGATTTGATTATGAACGAGGAATCACGCAACACCTTCCTGATTCGTTCAAAAATCATTAGTCATATTCGTGAGTTTTTAAGCGACAGAAACTTTCTCGAAGTTGAAACGCCGATGATGCAAGTGATCCCCGGCGGTGCCACCGCGCGTCCCTTCACCACCTTTCATAATGCACTGGACATGGATCTTTACCTGCGCATAGCACCGGAACTGTATTTAAAACGCCTGGTCGTCGGAGGCTTTGAACGGGTATTCGAAATCAATCGCAATTTCCGCAATGAAGGTCTATCCACCCGGCATAATCCTGAATTCACCATGATTGAGTTTTACGAGGCTTATGCAACCTATCATGACTTAATGAATACCACAGAAGAAATGCTGCGCTCGATCGCTGAAAATGTAATCGGTAAAACGCTGATTCAATACCAGGGCGAAGAATACGATTTCGGCAAAGCGTTTACACGCATGACGGTAAAGGAATCTATTCTGCATTTTAATGATGCTATTAACGAAGCCGATCTGGATGATATCGAGAAGGCACGCGGCATAGCCAAAGATCTGGGCATTGAATTAAAAGACAATTACGGATTGGGTAAACTGCAAATTGAAATCTTCGAAAAAACGGTGGAACACCGGTTAATGGATCCAACCTTCATTACCGCCTATCCCACCGAAGTTTCACCCCTGGCACGGCGCAGTGATGACGATCCCTTCGTCACCGATCGTTTTGAATTTTTCGTCGGCGGGCGTGAAATCGCCAACGGCTTCTCAGAGCTGAATGACGCCGAAGACCAGGCCGAACGTTTCCGTAAGCAGGTCGCAGAAAAAGACGCCGGAGACGAAGAAGCCATGTTCTTCGACCAGGACTACGTTACCGCCCTAGAACACGGCATGCCCCCCACCGCCGGCGAAGGCATCGGCATCGACCGACTGGTAATGCTGTTCACCGACGCCCCCTCCATCCGCGACGTCCTCCTGTTCCCACACATGAGGCCAGAGCGAAGCGTAGGAAGCGCGGAATGAAGTTTGATTGATGGGTTTCGCTTCGTCGCTCT
>JAADGZ010000029.1 GCA_013152045.1 Gammaproteobacteria bacterium | reverse complement strand
GCCAATGCAGTGGCATTCATGCTAATGATGAAGGCGGGAGCCGGAGACGATGACGGCATAATAATAAGTATGCCGGCAACCAGCAGAATAAGCAGGAGTTCAATGATCAGTTCGGTAGTGAATGCATACTGCAGTAGTGGCAAGCTAATGAGTAGCAGGGCGAGGCTAAAGCTGGCAAGTTGACCTGCTTTTATATAATGGGTTTTTATACCATTGTCTGATATTAACTGAATAGCGAGAAAGGTGAGTCCTGCTAGCCATAGCCAGTCTACCGCTTCAGAGGGTGGCCAGCTAGGTAGTTGTAGTATCCAGAAACAGGCGGGCAACCAGGCAAAAAATAAACCAGTCGTTAGCCAGCGAGTATCTTGACGCGCTATTTTATAAACTGCAAAAGACAGCAGTAGCGGCAAGATAATGGTTTGTAATAGTAATTGAATTTGCATAGTGAATATCCACCCGGGAAACCTCTGTCTGGTATGGAATGCATCAGAGACTAAAAGTTCAGAGCATGGTGTTGTGCATGCTCTGAACTATGTCGGTCGAAGATTGCGGCTAAGGTTCTTATTGAAGAATGGCTTCCATGCTGATTTTCAGCTTTACTTCATCACCAATACCACCCTGCATGTAGTTCATCCCAAAATCGCTACGTTTGAGGCTGGCAGTAGCAGCGTAGCCACTACGGTAGTTGCCCCAGGGATCGTTTGCTGCACGGTTTGCCTGAATCGTCAGGGTTAGTGGACGAACTTTACCATGCATACTCAGATTACCGCTGATGCTGATGGGTTCATTTTTGGCATTGTATTTCACTTTCGTAGAAGTGAAGGTGATAAGCGGATATTGCCGGGCATTAAAAAAATCAGGACTACGTAGGTGTTCATTACGTTTTTTATGATTAGTATCGATGCTGGCTGTTTTGATACGGATGACGAGTTTCGATTTGCCTTTTGGGTTCAGATCAAACTCGCCTTCTACCTCATCGAAGCGACCGTTCAGATCGCTATAGCCCAGGTGGTTAATGCTAAACAGTACGGCAGTATGTGCCGGATCGATTTTATAATGGCCAGGTTTAGCCGGATCAGCCTGGGCTGTAGAGCTGAGTAGCAGACTGGCAGTGAAAAGACTAATGCTAAAAACAAGTGTGGTAAGTTTGGTTTTTTGGGTCGTCATAATTCCTCTCCGGTGGAATAAGTTAGTGTTTGCAGGAGTATTGACTGTGTAATATTTATTATCAATACAGCAAACATTGATAAACTGTCCACGATATGGATACAATCATCTCATGGACAAACTGAATTGTATGAAGGCATTTATCGCGGTGGTGGAAGCAGGCGGTTTTTCCAGTGCTGCGGGCAAAACCCGCCTGTCCAAAAGTCTATTAAGTAAGTATGTGGCGCAATTGGAATGTGATCTAAATGTACGCTTGTTGAACCGATCTACACGCAAAGTGAGTACCACGCTTACCGGGCAGGCTTATTATGAGCGTAGTTTGTCAATTTTGGCTGAATTGGATGAACTGGAATCTTCGGTGCAGGCAAATCAGCGTATGCCGCGGGGCGAGTTGCGTATCAGTGCGCCGGTTTCATTTGCGGAACAATATTTAACGTCGTTAATCAGTGAATTTTCAAAATCCTGGCCGGACTTGAAAATTGAACTTATTTTTTCTGATCGTATGGTTGATCTGATGGATGATGGGGTAGATGTGGCTCTACGAATTGCCGATCTTCCTGATTCCAGTTTGGTGGCGCGGCGTCTGTGTTCGGTGCGTACTATCGTCTGTGCCAGTCCGGCCTATTTGTATAAAGCCGGACGGCCTGAGCATCCACTTGCGTTGACACAACACCAGGCCATCTTTGATTCCAATATTTCTGGTAAACAGCAATGGTTGTTTCGAGAGCAGGGTAAAAAACAGGTTATTACAATGCAGGGTTCGATCACCGTAAACAGCGTACGCGCGGTGCGTCAGCTGTTGTTGGCGGATCTGGGGGTTGCCCTGTGTCCTGATTTTGTTGTTGCCGATGATATTCAGGCCGGGCGTCTGGAGGAGCTACTGGCCGATTATGCTTTTCACGATATGGCTCTGTATGCGGTTTACCTGCATCGCCGCCACCTGTCGGTCAAGGTTCGCCTGCTGATTGATGCCCTGGTGGAGAAATTTTCCACCAGGGCATCAGGAAACCAGGGGGGGCATATAAACGTGAACTTACAATAGTTTAGAACATGTGACTATTAATCCACATATGTACCAGAATTGAGGCCGCGTAGCCCAGGGCGATAACCGGGGTCCATTTTAGGTGGGTAAAGAACGTGTATTTGCCGCGTGCCTGTCCCATCAGAGCGACCCCTGCAGCGGAGCCGATGGATAACAGACTGCCGCCGACTCCGGCGGTGAGGGTGACCAGCAGCCACTGGCCGGTGGACATGTCTGGATTCATAGTCAGTACCGCGAACATGACTGGAATATTATCGACGATGGCCGAGAGCAAACCGATGGTGACATTGGCGGATGTTGCGCCCCAACTGTGGTACATGACATTCGAAGCCAGTGACAGATAACCGATAAAGCCCAACCCGCCAACGCAAAGCACCACACCGTAAAAAAACAGCAGAGTGTCCCACTCGGCGCGGGAGACCTTATCGAAAACATCGAAGGGAACAACGTCGCCAAGCATGTTTTCATTTTGCTTGCCTGCCAGAGCATGGGTGTCCTTGTGGTGGGTTTTACGCAGGTAAAAGCCAAAGAACTGCAGGTAAGCCAAGCCGGTGAGCATACCCAGGACTGGCGGCATGTTGAGGAAATTATGGAAGCTTACTGCGGTGATGATGGTCAGCAGGAACATTAAAATAATGCGTTTGGCACCACGCTTCATGGTGATCATCTCACCGGAAACCGTGGGTTTTTCATTGGGGATGGCAAAGTGCATGAATATCGCAGGTACCACAAAATTGACGGCTGCGGGAATGAACAGCGCGAAAAACGCCCAAAAATCAACCATGCCTTTTTGCCAGACCATCAGCGTGGTAATGTCACCAAAGGGACTAAATGCGCCGCCGGCATTCGCGCCTATGACGATATTGATACAGGCAATACTAATAAAACGGGTGTTATCACCACCCACAGCTAAGACCACCGCGCACATCAAAAGAGCCGTAGTCAGGTTGTCGGCAACCGGTGAGATGAAAAAGGCGAGAGTGCCGGTGAGCCAGAACAATTGGCGGAAACCATAGCCTTTGCGAATTAACCAGGAGCGCAGGGCATCGAATACCAGGCGTTCATTCATGGCATTGATATAGGTCATCGCCACCAGCAGGAAAAGCATGAGTTCACTGTATTCCAGCAGGTTGTGACGGACGGCGGCTTCGGCAACATGGGGCAGGCCGTTACTGGTATAAACGGCTCCAATCATGGCCCAGATGATACCGGCCGCCAGAATGACCGGTTTGGATTTACGCAGATGAATGAATTCTTCCGCCATTACCAGTACATAGGCCAGTACGAAAAGCGCGATAGAGGCATAACCGATAGCGTGGGCCGTCAAATTCAGGTGGGCATGTTCAACGCTAGCTGTGCCTGCTAGCGAGAGGCCGGGCAACAACAATAGTAAAAAGGATGTCAATAACGTATTCAAAATGGATCTCCCTCTGCATGATTTGAGCGCGGCTATCTTATCGCAAGGTATGTAAAGAAAGGGCGTGGAAAAGGTTTATTCACGCGTGAAAAATATGTTTATTTTGTATCTGGAAGGATATTTTCCTTCCCCCATAAAATCTGATTGACCACATAAAGCGTGCAGTATATCGAAGTATTGACGTTCATTAAAGTTTCGTTAACTTGTAATATACGGGGGGCGGTTTGTCGAAGTGAGAGAAATTATATTTCTGATATGCCAATTAAATAATCAAATCTCCAAGTCTATTCACGCTGACTATTTTGCTGTTAGCAGATTTTATTCGCCATTCATCCTTTATATCAGGAATAAAAAAAGCCCGGAATGACCGGGCTTTTTTTATTGTACGACAATTATTTTACTGGCGTACGGCTGGACCATTTAACTTGATCCCATTACTCATGTAAGTGTGGAAATATTCCAGATCACTGTAACCTACGGATTGAGCTTTCAGCGGTTTGGCGCGAATGTTCTTGTTGCAACCGCCGTAGCGACGTTGCAGGGTACCCAAGCCGTCGAGTGGTTTGGAATCGCCGCCCCGTTTTTTGGCAGATTTCTTCGCCCATTTTTTACGCCAGGCTGGCCAGTGGCTGGTTTGACCCAGTGCTGGGCCAAGCAGATTGCCGCGTACCATCATACCGACACTGTCGATATGACAATTGGCGCAGGAAAAATTCAACTGTCCCCGTTTGGCATAAAAGAAGCGTTTACCAGCCTCATAAGCGGCAAGAGCCCGCTTATCATTGGGGATGACAACGTTGATTTTATTGCCCCGTGAGGTGTAGGCCATATAGGCACTGATAGCAGCAAATTTGCCCTTTTTGTATTTGAGCTTCTCTTTTTTGGTATCAACACCATTTTTCTTCAGACAGGCCATGATGTCTTTTTCCAGGGTACGCACTTTGCCTGTTTTTTTATCGAAATAAGGATAGTTTTGTTTGACACCAATGCCGCCCTTTTTAAAGCAGTTTTTCAGCCCATACTTATTGAACAGTTTTTTACCAATATCAACCGCTTCCTCATAAGGAGGAAATTCCTCGCTGGCTTGCCATTCAAAGCGACGAGCTTTGTCCAGCGCATAAATGCCGTTGGCATAATCCTGGAGCTTTATTCCTGGAAATTTTTTGAAATAATAGGCGCGAAACTCCTGGAGGTCGCTCTGTGGCGAGGCAAAGGTCAGTAGTGGTGTTAGTCCCATGATAGAGATAGCACCCAGTGTGATAAATAATTTTTTCATATGAAAACTCCTGTCATCCTGCAATCAGATATATATCAGTGTGAATTTGAAGTTATTTAATTTTGATCGAATTGGAATCCTTCTCACCTTTATTATCGACCCAGCTGATACTGACGGTATCACCGACAGCGGCACCGGTAAACTGGAAGGAGAGATAGGGGTTTTTAGAAATAGTTGGTCCCCATTGTGCGAGCACAACAGTCTTGCCATTATGTTGGCAGGTGACTTCCTGAATAAAGTGAGCAGGGATGAGCTTGCCAGTTTTCTTGTTTTTGCGCAGCCCACTCTCCATTTTATGGGTAATCAATGTTTTGACCGTGGTGGTATCGCCTTTCAG
>JAADGZ010000019.1 GCA_013152045.1 Gammaproteobacteria bacterium | reverse complement strand
AGAGGTGAAGCTGAGAAATAAATTAGACTACATTTTAAGCCATATGCAGTCTATCGCCGATCAGGGCTTGACTACGATTTCGCCTTTCATACCGGCTTCCAGATGACCCGGTCTCAGGCAGGCAAAATTGAATGTACCTTGCTTCTCAAATTGCCAGATGATATCGCCCTTTTTACCCGGTGCCAGCGAGATCATGTTGGGTTCAACGTGGTGCATATTTGGATTGGCACGCATCATTGCCGCATGCTCTTTCAGCTCAACCATCGTACCGATCACCATTTCGTGCTGAACCTTGCCGGCATTATGGATTGCAAAGCGTATGGTTTCTCCTTGCTTCAGCTTAATATGATCCGGGGTGAAGCGCATATTATCACTCATCGTAATATGAATAGTGCGATCAATTTTCTTCGGATCTCCCGGCTTGCCAACATCGGCCTCATCATTTTCGTGCGCCATAGCACTCATGTCGTGGGAACCATGCTGATGACCTTCCATCGCGTGCCCCTCACCCGCCATCACAAACGCGGGTAATGTGCTCATTAACAAAATCGAAATCATCTTTTTCATACAATTTTCCTTTTTTTGGTGGTGATGTATCAACCCGAGGGGGTTGATCGGTCCGCTGCTTTGCCGATGGCTGAGTTTAACTTTAGTCCAGCAAACACCGGTCTCGGCTTGTGACAGTGATATTCTACTTCGGTTCCCCTAGAAATCGATTACACAAAGTAGCGGGTTCACCCGTTTTCCCTTTTATCTTTGCTCCTATATCTTGTATCTTAGCCGCATGAAAAAAGAAGACAAAGATCTGTTGGCTAGCAGCTTTTGCGCGATGCCATTTGATTCGCCTATCGTCCTGTTGTCAGGCTGTGTGGGCTTCGGTGAGGAATATACCCGGGTGCAGGGGTTTTCCAACCGCGATGTGGGTGCGGTTTGTCTCAAGGGCACAACTCTGGAAGCACGTCTGGGGAATGCACCGCACCGGATCTATGAAACACCGATGGGCATGATCAACGCGATTGGCCTGCAAAATCCCGGTGTCGATACCGTAGTCAACGATATTCTGCCGACACTGGACTTTAGCGAGAGCCGTTTCATCGCCAATGTCTCTGGCTCTACGATTGAAGAATATGTTGAAGTGGCGCGGCGTTTCGAAGATTCACCTGTCGATGCTATCGAGATCAATATCTCCTGCCCCAACGTCAAAGAGGGAGGGGTAGCCTTTGGCAACGATCCAGAAATGTCGGCGCGGGTAGTCGCGGCGGTGCGGAAAGTCACCCGCAAACCCCTGATTACCAAACTCTCGCCTAACCAGACCGATATCGCTCATAATGCACAGCGTTGTATCGAGGCTGGCACTGATGCCTTTGCCGTCATTAATACCCTGATGGGCATGGCCATCGATATCGAATCGCGCACGCCTATCATCGGCAACAACCAGGGCGGATTATCTGGTCCGGCAATTAAACCGGTAGCCCTGCTCAAGGTACATCAGGTATATCAGGTTTGCCGTGAGCACAGTATCCCCATTATTGGCCAGGGTGGCATCACCACGACTGAAGATGCGCTGGAATTTTTGATTGCCGGCGCTTCCGCTATCGGCATCGGCACCGCGCTGTTCTACGATCCGCTTATTTGCCCTAAAATAAACGCGGGCATTGCCCGCTATTTACGGGATCACGGTCTTGCCAATGTGGCCCAGCTTACTGGTTCGTTGATACTCAACCAGTAAAAATACATCTTCCTGCTACCCTCACCACTAAATATCGTCCATTCCCAATTCATTGATCTTACGAGTCAGGGTATTGCGCCCCCAACCTAGAAGCTTAGCAGCGTCTTGACGGCGGCCACCGGATTTTTTCAGCGCCGCTTCAATCATGACTTTTTCATATTGCGGTGTGGTAGTTTCCAGTATCCCGCTTGCGCCCTGGGCCAGTTGCTGTTCCACCCAGCTGCGCAAGGACTCCGCCCAGCTGGAATCCTGACGTGTTACCTGACTTTCGTCGCGCAATTCAGGCGGCAGATCATCCATGTGCACTATCTGCCCCGGCGACATCACCGTTAACCAGCGACAAGTGTTTTCCAGCTGGCGTACATTGCCGGGCCAGCCAAGCTGGCAGAGATAGGCTTTGACTTCGTCATCCAGCGTTTTAATCTCGGTATTCAGCTCTTCCGCTGCCTGTGCCAGAAAGTGTCTGGCTAGCAGGGGAATGTCCTTGCCGCGTTCGCGCAAGGCCGGAATATGAATCCGGATCACATTCAGACGATGAAACAGATCTTCACGAAAAACGCCCTGTTTGACTCGCTCTTCAAGATTCTGGTGAGTGGCAGCAATAATACGCACATCCACTTTTACCGGGCTGTGCCCACCGACACGATAAAACTCACCGTCGGCCAGCACCCGTAGCAGACGGGTTTGTAACTCGGCTGGCATATCACCAATTTCATCGAGAAATAGGGAGCCGCCATTCGCCTGTTCAAAGCGTCCCAAACGGCCGCTCTGCGCACCCGTAAACGCGCCTTTTTCATGACCAAACAGTTCAGATTCCAGTAAATCGCGGGGGATGGCGGCCATGTTCAGGGCAATGAAGGGCTGATCGACACGCGGGCTGTGCTGGTGCAAGGCCTTGGCTACTAGCTCTTTGCCGGTGCCGGATTCACCATTGATCAGTACCGTGATATTGGAGCGTGACAGACGGCCGATGGCGCGAAATACTTCCTGCATCGACGGCGCTTCACCAATAATTCCGGTTTCATTATCACCACCATCCAAGCTACTTTCTGCAACTTCCCGGTGATGAATCACCGCACGGCGCGTTAATTCGACGGCATCATCCACATCAAAAGGTTTGGGCAAATATTCAAATGCACCACCATGATAGGCCGAGACGGCGCTATCCAGATCCGAGTGAGCGGTAATGATAATCACCGGCAAGTCGGGATGCTGGCGATGGATCTGGCTGAGTAGTTCCAAACCATCCATGCCTGGCATGCGAATGTCGCTGATAATGGCATCCGGTTCCTCGTGCTCCAGATCCTTTAATACGCTGTCGGCATTCTCATAGGTTTTGACCTCCATCTGCGCCTGCTTCAGCGCCTTTTCCAGTACCCAGCGAATGGAGCGATCGTCATCCACTACCCAGATGGTTTCCTTACTCATGTTTTACTCACTACTCTCAATTGGTAATAATATAGAAAATATTGTCTGTCCCGGCTCACTCTGGCATTCAATCACGCCGCCATGCTGCTCGATCAACGACTGTGCAATCGACAACCCCAGCCCCGTACCATTTGCTCGTCCGGTGACCATGGGAAAAAATATCTTTTCTTTCATCTCTTCACTGATCCCGGGTCCGTTATCAATGATATTGATACGCGCCACCAGATTATGGCGATTCTGGCCAATGGTAAATTTTCGCTCCACTCGCGTGCGTAAAATAACCGTGCCCTGATCTGCAAGTACCTGGCAAGCATTGCGAACGATATTTAACAAGGCCTGCATTAGTTGATCCATGTCTGCATCCACATCGGGGATGCTGGGATCATAATCACGCCGCAGGGTGATCCGTTCATCAACCTCAACACAGACCAGGTTGCGCACTCGCTCCAGAACCTCATGAATATTTACCGCCGTTTTTACTGGCAACGTATTCGGCCCGAGCATACGATTGAGCAAATTTTTGAGGCGATCGGCCTCGCCGATAATGACCTGGGTATATTCTTTTAACTCCTCAGTCACCAACTGTTTTTCCAGCAACTGCGCCGCCCCCCGCAAACCACCCAGAGGATTCTTTATCTCATGCGCCAGTCCACGTAACATTTCACGTGTGGCCATCTGTTGCGCCTGGCGGTTTTCTTCACGCGCGATACGCAACAAATTATTAATGGGAGTCAGTTCCAACAGCAGTTCGGCTTCCTCGTCAGCCTCGATGAGAGGAATAACCGTAAGATCCACCACCAGATCATCGCTATGCGACATGCTCAACGTCATTTCATGACGAGTAAAGGGGTGACGACTGTGCAGAGCCTCTTCCAGTGCAGGCATAATCGGGGACTCCAGTTGAATTAGTTCAGAAAAATGCTCGCCCAGTAAATGACGGGCACTAATTCCAAGCAATAATTCGCCCGCTGGATTAATAAAAATCAGCCGGAAGCGGGTATTAAACAATAGTGTGGCAACACTAAGCCCATCCAATACTCGTTGTTGAATTTGCATCTTGGAGACCATCACCAAATCCATATACCCTTTGATAAGCAAGAACCAAACCAGCTGCGCACAAAAAAATGGCATGCGCTGCACCGAAAACACAAATTTACAGGGGAAACAAGTAGTTAATAAAGGCGAGAGCGCATGATAAATAAACATCTGCAGCCCTGCCTGGTTAATTGTAACGACAGTTCTGGCTAATCATAGCGCATCTGAAAACAGAGCGCACAAAAATGGTGCAAAACTACGCGGGGTTCAGGAACAGACTTTATCTTGTTTTGCTTTGCTCAGGGCGCCACAGGCGTTGGAGCATAAATGTTTTCTCTGCCGAGCCTGACACGAAGGATGTGGAAGGAAATTGTGGGGGTTTGAATTACGGCTTTGCCTTTAAAATTAACGACGCGGAGCTGAAGCTGGTGGGTGCCTCGATCTAGATTTTTCAAGCTCGGGTTCAGGCTACTTACGCCGGACATGACTTTACCATCCAGCAGCCATTCAAGATGGTGTTCAAGGTTACTCTGCAGACCGGGTCTTAATTCGCCCCTCAAGCTGAGATTACCATTGTTACTGCGAATGGCCTCATCGTCTTGTGGCGAGAGAATACGAATACTTTCGTACTGGAACGGCTTGACCGGTGCAGCTGGAGCCGCATGAGTACTGGGAGCCAACGGCGTAAGACTGACCGAGGGTAGAGGTTTTAGCTTAAGGGGTTTGCCACCCTCAGCAAAGGGCACGTCAGAATATTCGACACTGCCGTCCGAATTTACTTTTTTGTATACTTTAGTAGCCGCAAACAGAGACAGACTCAAACTGATAAATAGAATAAAAACTATTTGGCGCATGCGCCCAGCATAGCCCAGGATGAAATAAAGATACAGTGTACATTTCTCATTAACCGCCGATAAATCGGCAATAAAAAAGCGCCCGAAAAAAGGCGCTTTTTCAGCTATTAATCGTTGCATAAATATTCACATGTATTTTATCCCCTCTCCCCAACCCTCTCCCAGAGGGAGAGGGGGCTATGATGCGAACACTTAT
>JAADGZ010000122.1 GCA_013152045.1 Gammaproteobacteria bacterium | reverse complement strand
ATCATTATTGCGTACGCGCAGGCTATAGCGGGGTTGGCCCGCATAAATAGCATCGGCACCATAGGCAAAGGCATAGCGCATATTTTTCAGGGTGCCGGCAGGTAGCAGCAGTTCTGGATGGGTTTGCATAGCTGGATGGTCAAATAGAAATTTAATGGAAAAATCAAAAGCTGATTATACGCCATGCAGCCAAAAAAAAATGGTCTCTTCTGTTCGTGTTTACCTTATTTAGGTTATATGGGGTAAGATAAAGTCCTTACTCTGCTAGTCAGGTTTTTCTATGCCTTTACCCTCGGTCCAGTCGCGAGCCTTGCCTGATTATGTCTTGCGCACCAGTCCACGCTGTAAACGGGTGCTGATTAAAATTAATCCGCTGGGTCGGGTTGAGGTAGTGATTCCTCAAGGCTTTGATATATCGCAGGTGCCGGCCATTTTGCAACAGCGACAATACTGGCTGGATATGCATCTGGCCAAACTGAAAGCACGCTGGGCCGAGGCTCCGCATGAACATGCGTTACGTCCGCTGCACATTCCTTTACGAGCACTGGATCGTTGCTGGCAGGTGGAATATGTGTCCGGATCGGGTAAACGTTTGCACTTGCAGATGGACGAGCAGCGTCTGCAGCTGCGCTATCCGCAAATAACAGAAGCCGACGTGGATGCGTTAATCAGTCAGCGTTTGCAGAAGTGGCTGAGCGAACAGGCACGGCAGCATTTATTACCCTGGTTGGCACAGACGGCGGAGCAACTGGGTTTGACCTACACAAAGGCATGTATTCGTGCACAGAAAACTCGCTGGGGTAGCTGTTCAGCGGGGAAGGTGATTAATCTGAACAGGAATCTGTTGTTTCTGCCTCCGCCCTTGGTGCGCTATTTATTTGTACACGAACTCAGCCACATCCGACACATGAATCATTCATCGCAATTTTGGCAGCAAGTGTCGAAATATGAACCCGACTATCGGCGGCTGGATGCGGAGTTGGGGCAGGCAGGAAAGCATTTGCCACGCTGGGTGCATGTTTAAAATACCTGGATTGAAATTAAGGAAGTTCTTGTTTATTCAGTAATTCTTAAAAAAGTCTTGAAATCAACCGCGAAGTGAGTGCATATTTGATTAAAATATGCAGGAGAGGAAATAATAATGCAGGCCACCGCCGTAACTGAACGTCGAGAAGAATCACATAGCAAGCTTCGTGCATTGCTAGAATCTAGAACCGAAACATTGTCGCTGCTGAATGAACTTGTAGCCATGCGACCATTCAAACCAGGGCCTGATGTGCAGGTTCTATTACAGGAATATTGCGAATCATTGGTGGACTATACGGCTAGTGCTCATTTCCAGCTTTACAGTTATATCGAGCAAGGCAAGGAACGGCGTTCTTCAGTCAAGGAGCTGGCAGAGGCGGTATATCCCAGAATTGCCGCTGCTACTCAGCATATCCTGGATTTTAATGAGAAATATGATCGGCCGGATAATTGTAGCGATCTGACTAGGCTGGATGATGATTTGTCGCAGTTGGGTGAAATCCTGGCCAACCGAATTCAGGACGAAGATCAGATTATCGAATTGTTCACCCAGGAACGAGACTGATAACCGATGCTAGATCGGGTTTATTCTTAGGCGCATAGTTGTCGAAATAGGCTCGTCGCTGCCTGGTATTGGGTAGCGTATTTTTCCTCTTCGCTGGCCAGTTCCAGGATGGCCTGCTCCAGACTTAGTTCTTCTACTTCATAGACAGGCAGGCTCGACTCTTGCTCATTCATCGCTTTTTCTCCGTAATACCACACTAAATGTATATAACAGTTAATGTGATATATCAAGAAAAAGCTGTAACTATATGATTTTTTCTTAAATTAACCCTCTAAATCATCGGAAACAGGTGATTTTCATTTTTGTTCACGGTGTTTGCGGGCCTCCGAAAGATAGGCGCGGATGTAGGCTGTGCGGCCTGTCTGATTACCAAAATAATAGCCAGTATAAAAAATGCCCAGACATACGAGGCTAAGCGCGGTGAACGTCAACATAATGGGATTTCCTGTGCTGATTGTTTGTAATACATATCGGTCATTATTGCAGCAGGTTTAGACTATAAGTGAAATTGTGAGCCGATTCACAAAAGTATTTAATAGACGTTAACCCCCTCTCCCCAGCGGAGAGAGGGAGACAGCTGTGAGATTAGACGAGAAGAACTCAGGTACAGTTTTCCAGACAGGCGCGAGGAATAGGGTGAGCTGAAAGCCGCTGGGGTTGGCTGGCGGGAATGGGGCGCATGCGATCTTGCAATGATACGGGGGACTCACCCAGCCGCTGTTCATAAATTACCGTATAAGTTAGCACTCGCTTCATGTACTTGCGGGTTTCCTCAAAAGGTACCAGCTCGATCCATAGATCGGCGGAGATGGCCTTTTGTTCCGGTAGCCAGCGTTTTACCTGCCGTCCTCCGGCGTTGTAGGCGGCAATGGCCAATACCGGATGGCCGTGATAGCGATCGATGATTTTTTTAAGATAGCCGACGCCCAGTTTGATGTTGGTGCTGGTGTTGAGCAGGGCGCGGCGGTTATGCATGGGAATACGCATGGAGCGGGCCATGCGTCTGGCAGTGCGTGGCAGCAGTTGCATAAGTCCCATGGCCCCGGCTTGGGAGCGGGCATCACTGGTAAAAGCACTTTCCTGGCGAATAACGGCAAAGGCCCAGGCCGGGTTGATGCCCTGTTTTTTCGCCTGGGTCAGAATTTGCTGTTGGTAAGCCAATGGAAAACGCAGGGTTAAATCATCCCAGTAGCGGGCCTGGGTGAGGGTCGCAATCGCCCGATCATGCCAACCCCATTGATCCGCCAGCTTGGCGGCCTTGAGTAACTGCGCCTTATTCATGCGCTTGATGGTGTAATTCCACTCTCGGCGTACATCGGGAATACGCTTCAGGGCGTAGAGTTCCTGTGCACGTAACATACTGGGCAAGTTACGAACGCTATCTAGCTCGGTACTGGAGAAGATTAACGGTCGATGAGAAAAACGGTAACGATTGCCGATCCGATCGGCGGAAAGAAAGCTGTAATAACCGCGAGTTTCGGCATTGAGCAGGTAAATATCGCGGGCTTCTTCCAGACGACCCATGGATTCCAATACTCGAGCGCGCCAATAACGCCAGCGTTCAGAATGTTGTTGTTGATGATCCAGACGGTTGAGCCAGTCTAGCGCCGACTGCCAGTCCTGATCGCGGATCGAGGTAAGAATATAAGCACTAAGCATGTCGTCGCTGAAGTGGGAGAGCTTCATCTTGCTGAGCCACTGGCGGGCGTCATCAGAATCATGCTGGACCAGATTAAGTACCAGACGGCGTTCGATGCGCCCCTGTTCGCTACGGGTGAAAGCGAATTGCTGTTGCAGGGTTTGCCAGTATTCAGCGGCTAGCAGCGGATCCTGTGCAGCGAGGCGGCGCAGACCATAAACCGTAATCCAGCGCAGCACATCTGGGGCTTTGTCGTGGAAGTGTTGACTTACTTCCAGTAGATAGCTGGGATTTCGGCGTACTTTTTCCCAGATGGCAATCCAGAAGCGTTCATTTTTGGGCAGCATTTTGCCCAGGTAGCGGGTCAAGTGAAGATTGTTCTTCTGCATGGCCAGATGAATGCGCTGCCAGAGTAGATCATGGCTTAGCTGACCAGCTTTTTGCCATAGAGCTATCGGTTTGTCACAGCTTCGCGGCAGGGAGCGACCGCTTAGCCACAGGCTTTGAATGATGATATTGGCGCGTTCGGTAGCACCGGTTTCATAGAGTGCATGGCTGTATTGGCAGCGCAGGCTGCGGCTGTCATTAATAAAATAGTTATCGGCCAGCCCCTGCCAGTCACCCTTTCGCGCCCGTGTTCGCAGCCAGTTCTGTAGCAGCCGAGGGGCCAGTGGTGAGTCGCTGTATTGGCGGATAAAGGCATGGATCTCATCAGCAGAGTGGCGTGGAAGGTGGCGTTTAAGACGGGCATATTCGAGATAGGGGAGCAGCGGGTAGTCGATAAGCTTTGTTTTTAAGCGACGGTAGCTGCTTAGCCGACCCAGTTTGATGGCGCGTTCGGCCTGTTCAAATAAGATGCGTTGTTGCCTAAGGCTGTGCTGGCTACTTGCTTGGCTGCCTGTTGGTAGTAGCAGGTACAGACCCAGGCATGAATAAATAGAGGCGCGGATAAATTGATGGAGCCTGCGATGAGGGGCAAGCCGGATCTTCAGTTTCATAAGCCTTGTTTGTCCAAAAACCTGCGCCTGCTTTTCAAGAAAAGTCTCCTGAGTTCTGGTTATAGCAGATTGGTTCTATCCTGATAGCAGGATTGGCTCACAAAACACAAATAAGCCTAATTTTTAGCGCCAGCCTAGCACATACCCATTATATCGGCGTTTATCAGATAATATTAACCTTGAATATAAACATCTCACATTCCGTTGCCGTTTTTAGCTTCACCCGCAGCGGGATTGTTTTATACTACGCGCCGGCGTTGGATGTGGCAGTATTCCATCCCCGATTTTTATATTTTAGCGGAGAAGTAACAAATGGCAGACAAGATCAACAAAGTCAGTTCCCGGATCACCCAGCCAAAATCCCAGGGTGCATCCCAGGCCATGTTGTATGGCACCGGTATGAGTCATGAAGATATGGACAAGGCTGAGGTGGGGATTTCCAGTGTCTGGTGGGAAGGTAATACCTGCAATATGCATCTCAATGATCTTGCTGCCATGGTCAAAGAAGGGGTAGAAAAAGCTGGGCTGGTGAGTATGCGTTTCAATACCATTGGTGTTTCTGATGGTATTTCTATGGGCACTGACGGTATGAGTTACTCCCTGCAGTCGCGCGATATTATCGCCGATTCCATCGAAACCGTGATGTGTGCGCAGTGGTATGACGCCAATATCTCCATCCCCGGCTGTGACAAGAATATGCCCGGCGTGATGATCGCCATGGGCCGGGTCAACCGTCCGGCGCTGATGGTCTATGGCGGCACTATTAAACCCGGCCATCTGAAAGATAAGACCTTGGATATTGTTTCTGCTTTTCAGAGTTACGGCGAGTTTCTGGCTGACAAGATCGATGATAAGGAACGCGAAGAAATCGTTGAGAAATCCTGCCCTGGCCCAGGTGCCTGCGGCGGCATGTATACGGCTAATACCATGGCCTCAGCGATTGAAGCGCTGGGCATGAGCTTGCCTTACAGTTCATCCATTCCGGCTGTTGATCCAGGCAAGCGTGAGGAATGTCTGGCTGCCGGTAAAGCCATTCGT
>JAADGZ010000164.1 GCA_013152045.1 Gammaproteobacteria bacterium | reverse complement strand
CCCGATTTGTTATTGCGAGTTCCATCCGGCAGGAAGGTTGGTAAGCCCGGTTTTACCTTCTTTGGCAACAGATTCAGGCTTACATGCAATGGATGCATATGCTCACCGGGTAATTTGTTTTTAGCACTACCTGCCTTGTTATGGCAGGTCTTACACATCTTTTCTACACCTTTCCGGGTTGGTTTCGTAGCCTTAGCCCACATATACGCGGCTTTACCATTATGCGGAAGGTGACAAGCACTGCAAGCGCCATTCTTAGCGGTTGTCTGCGCATAACTATTTTTTTCCTCGGGCGCACTGATCGAAAGATTATGCTTTGACAATTCTACGCTGGCATTTTTTCGATGACAGTTGGTACACAAGCGGTTGCGACCATCATGCGCAATGCGTAAAAAACTATTGCTGCCATCACCTTCAAGGGTTCGGGGATCGGGTAGTTTTCCCTGGATTTTCTTGTGTGACCATTTGTGCGGATTATGGCACGTCAAACAAGTGACGTTGCCACCTTTTCTGCTACGTGTGCCAAATTTGTCAAACAAGGGTAAAGGAATAATACTTGTGATTTTTTTCGGGGCAATATATTTGCTCACCCATTTGTTTATGGTCGCAGTAATTCCCAGTCGGGAAACAGGAACGTCCACCGGATGTGTATAGGTTCCCAGCGTTTTTTTATGTGCCGGACCACCAGCGGTATGGCAACCTAAACAATAGGATGAAACCGTATCCATATTCATTGGAAAACGTCGCGCCCACAAGCGTGGCGTATTGGCCTCATGGGGAATATGACAGGCACTGCAGGGACCTGATTCAGCAACCGTTTTGCCATTAATATTTTTGCTCTCTGGCGCCATAATGCCCAGATCGTGTTTAGTCCCACGAATACTGCTTTTACTAGTATGACAGGACGTGCAAAGTCGTGATTCATGATTATCACGCACCAGTAACTTTTTCACCTTGGAACCATGAACCCGGTGACAGGACTGGCAAATCACTTCCTTTTTTTTGCTGAACTTGGATCCACGCTCACGTAAAGCCTGGGGGATATGTGATAATTTTTTATTAACCGGATGGTTACCGGAAGACGGGCCTCTTTTCTTGTTATCATGGCAGATCATGCACATGCTGGAATTGATATTCAAAACCCGAAGAAATATCGGCGACTCTTTCTGATTCCAATCCACACCATGTGCAGAATGGCAAGTACCACAAAATATTTTTCCATCCTGATTTAGAGGGAAAACCTCCTTACCATCCTTGTCTAGTAGAAAAACTCTCTTACCCTTCACCAGCGACATTTTAATCTTGTTGCTGGGAATCACGCCGACGGGATGTGTGTGTTTGCGATTTTTCCACAAAAACCGAGAATCCATAACATAGCCGTCATGACAAGAAAAGCACATGCGCTCGGTGCTAACTATATCCTGCTTGCCGCTCTTTTCTACTGGCTTTGGATCATAGGGAATCAAGGTCGTGACATCTTTGCGCTTGAATTCATTTAACCACATGATATGGCATGTGGCGCATTCGCGTTTAGCAGAAGGCAGACGCGCCTCAACGGAAGAATGGTATAACAGCCCCCCGAACAACAGTATCAAATACACTATTGGATACAGTAACTTTGACCCGCTGACTCTTTTCATCATTCTTTCTGCAACTGAAATACGGCTACCCTATTTTTCAATACCTCAGCAATATATAGACGTGACTGCCTGTCAATGGTAATACCTGCAGGAGTAATCGGCTTATAGGTCTGATTTTCAGGCTGAAGAATGTATTTGAAGCGCGCCCGGCTATCATAAACCTCGATTACATCCATGTAGCTATCGGATATATAAAAATTATTATTGGCATCGATGGCAACGCCTTTAGGCCTAAATAATTGTCCAGGAAGTACACCCCACTCTCCCACCTGCACAGAAAAAGTGCCATCTTTCTCAAAAATCTGTACTCGTGTATTCAACACATCCACCACCGCAATGCGGGAATCCGGCAGCACTATAACGGAGCCAGGAAAACGGAACTGTCCAGGATTCAGGCCATCCCCGCCCCATTCGCGCAATAATTTCCCCGCCGCACTAAAAACCATCAACCGATGATTACGGTTACCACTGACATAGTATTCCCGGCCATCTTTAGACACTGCAATATCGATCGGGCGTATAGCTTTGCCTCGACTCATAACTTTGAATTGGCGTATAAAATGGCCGTCACGCGCAAAAATTTGGATCAGCCTGTTTTCCCGATCAGCGACATAAATTTCATCATGGTGGATAGTGAGGCCCACAGGACTGTCCAGCTTCCCATGGCCATGTCCCTTGCCACCAAAGGTATATAGAACTTTGCCGTTAAGAGAAAAAACCACAATACGATGATTGGCACCATCCACAACATAGACAGCATTTCCATCCACCGCCACATCCGTAGGCATGGACAGCCGCGTTGAATCCACACCGGTAAGATAGTGCAGAAAAGACATTTTTTGATAGGGAATGGGTGCCGCAGTCTCTTGTGCCGCTACTGCGGCCTGAGTAACGGCACAAGACAGAAAAAATACGACAACAGAACTGATATAAAATGGAAGCCGGTTACGAATAGCCATATCAGTTCTCCAGCCCAATAACTCAATCTGTTACGTACTTTAAATCAGCAAATCTACATAGATATTTATTGTCACGTTATTGTTTTTTGAAAAGATTGGGAAAATAAAAATTCTTGTATTTCTTGACGACCCCAATAATGTTCAGGTTGGTAACATCAAATATTCGCTGTTCTGAAAAACCGAGTTTTCGAAAAGGTAGATAACTTTTGTCTTCCGGCGCATGACAGCGATCACAGAAGCGACCCTTGCGCCGAACCAACTTATGAATACGCTTTTTCATAGCTTCCTTGTCACTATCTGACAATTTGTCCTTAACCTTCAGAAATTCCTGCACTTCAGGCTTATCCTCAGTCATCTCCATCAAAGTCTTTTTACCATCAATATCAGCATAGACCACTATCTTGGAAAAATAATCATCCGTTTTCACCAGATAACCTGTGTCGGGATCAAGACTGGTGCCGAAATGCGGCCCTTTGACTTTAATGCCCGTATAATTCAACCAGGCAAAACTGTAGGTATCTTCAGGAACCTTCTTCTCATTAGTATGACAGGTCATGCAGCCCACAAACTGGGTATGCATATTAAGAAGCGTACGAATCATACGTGTCTTTGAATGCGGGTAATCACCATGACAATAAAAGCATACCGGCTTTTTTCCATCATTGATGGTATCGTTTTGCCTGACATTATGAAAATGGCGCATTTCTTCAGAAAAACGGTGTTCCTTCAGTACCTGCAACAGTTCCGGTTTTTCTTTTTCTTTAAAAAAACCCAGCTTCTCCCCGAAAGCAACCGAAATTTCGAATAACAGACTCAGGATAACCGCGCCTAGAATAAAGGTTGTTAAAAAACTCAACACAGGATGCTCACGTCGCAGCCCGGTAATACTAAAGGGATCACTATTAAATTCACCAGGGATCCGGGCCTTGTGATCAATCATTACCAGGATGGCAATACCCAGCAACATAAAAAGCAAAACTGAAATGACAACAAAAACTGTCAAAGTATGTCCTGATTCATGCATGACTTAAATCCAAATTAAGCAGTAAATTATTCACCCAGATACAACCAGATGGTAAATAAACCAAACAACGTACAAAGAAAAACCATAAACAGGGCACTGTAGGCCAACAGTTTCTGATACCACGTCAGTGCCTGCATCATGGCGATATACCTTCTGTGATGAGATCATCTTCATCCTCAGCATCTGCATCTAGTTCACGCGCATCTAGAAGTTCCAACAGATAATCCCTTTCCTCCGGTAGTTCCACCAGATTCCGTAAATATTCAAGAAAGTGTTCTTCAATCTGGTGTTCGCGGGTTATTTTCCCGGTTAGAAAAGTCCACTGCATGGGGAAACGCCCCGGTGCAAGATGCACGTTGTACCAGTGCCAGAAAGCAATCACCAGAAGCGCAAGCAAGGCCTCATGCGGATGTGACAGGCGCATCATTTCCTGGAAATGTGAGGCAATACTGACGGGCAGAATAGCGGCCCAAAACTCAGGAAACAGAAAAGACGATCCGGAAACAATCATTACAATATTACCGAAGGCGGCAGCAAAATAATGGATCTTCTGTTTATACATAAATTTATCCATCTCCGGCCGCATTTTTCTGGCGCCACTGAAATACAGCATGTCATCCTTGAAATCACGCAGATCTTTAAAACTTGGCAGAATAGTACGACGAATATCAAAGCGGCCTTTTAATATCTGCGCCATCGGCCCAAAAGTAATCGTAAAAACATGGTAAATCATACTTAATACCATGACACTGGCCAGTGTCCGATGAATAATCCGCGACACATCAACGCCACCAACCAGATTATTCAGTGGTACTGCCCAGAAGTGATCAAAAAAAGCAATCGGAAGACCAGTAAAGGCAAGCGCAAGAAACGTTACAAAGGTCAGCATATGCTGAAGACGAATATGAATAGAATAACGCGGTAAATCGCCAATCGGATTCGAGACAACATTCTTGTATAACAGCACCCGGTCATCAGGCATAGCTGCAATAACCATCTCAATATCATCACGCTCCAAGTTGTCAACCTGGTTTATCTCCATGGATCTTTCCAGCACATTTCGCGCTTCTGCCGATAAATTCATCGTCAATTACCTGCTAATTCATTTTTAAGTACATTCATAAAAACCTAGACTTTTCTATTGCGCCCACGTCTTGACGGCCGCCACCAGGATGAACCCTTTTTAATTTTCCAGATAACACCATCTCGTCTGCGACCGATGGTTTCAACCAGAGCCATGCCAATAAGTAAAAACAGCACTACATCACCCACCCAGCCATAAACTATTTCTGCATAATGACGGAAGGGATCGTCAGCTTTATAATTTGTTGGATGCGGATCAAGCGCAGCATAGTTTTTGTCTGCATAGATATGGCATCGCTGACAAGTCTTCAATTTGCGCTCTGGACTCACCGGCGAAGCTGGGTCTCGCGACGGCCGGATAAAATGAACAGATAAATAATAGTTGTCATAATCCGCATGACAGTCAAGACAATTAGCCGCCTTCTTGTAACCAAAGCGGGTTACTTTGCCATGAAAACTTTCATTGTAGGATTCAACCGCATAGGGGTATTTCTCTCCCAATTTCCGGCCTTCGGCTTTTGCTGCTTTCATATGCCGTTCGACCAGGCGCTTGTCACCATGACAATTTGAACAGAGCTGA
>JAADGZ010000229.1 GCA_013152045.1 Gammaproteobacteria bacterium | reverse complement strand
ATCAGATCGGCAAGATGTTTGGACACGGTTTCAATCGCTTCCAGAGCACCACCGGCATCCTGTGCCAGACGCGCACCGGATACCACTTCGGAGGTGCTTTGTTCCATCGAAGCCACCGCTTCTTTGGTATCGGATTGAATCGCCTTGACCAGGGTTTCGATTTGTCGTGTGGCATCGGCTGAACGTTCTGCGAGTCGCTGCACTTCATCCGCCACCACCGCAAAACCGCGCCCGGCGTCACCGGCCATCGCCGCCTGAATAGCGGCGTTCAAGGCCAGAATATTCGTTTGCTCAGCAATGTCGTTAATCAATTCAACGATGTCGCCAATTTCCTGTGATGATTCACCCAGACGTTTGATACGTTTGGAGGTTTCCTGAATCTGCCCGCGAATGGTATCCATGCCATGAATATTGCGCTGCACCGCTTCTGAACCCTGGCTGGCAATCTGCACTGAACGGCTGGCTTCCTCCGCCAGTTCTGCCGCGTTATTGGAAACCTCTTCGATAGAAACGGCCATTTGATTAATCGCGGTACTAGCCGCCATAATTTGCTGCGCCTGGTGATCACTGGCTTCAGCAAGATGCATGGCCGTCGCCTGGGACTGCTGTGACGCCGAAGAGACCTGTTGGGTGGTTTCATTAATGGCCGAAACCAGCTTACGCAGAGCATCAATAGCGTAGTTGATAGAATCGGCAATCGCGCCGGTAATATCTTCGGTCACCGAGGCCTGCACCGTCAGATCGCCATCCGCCAGATCGCCCATTTCATCCAGCAAGCGTAGAATCGCTTCCTGATTGTTGGTATTGGTTTCTTCCATCTGTTGGCTCTGCTCGGCAATCTCAGACAAACGGCGGCGTGAATCTTTACGATACAGCCAGGCTAGAGTAATAATAATCAGCACAATGGCCGCCGCCAGCGCATTAACCCAGACCGACAACATACGTTTGCTGATATGGGCCTGATAGGCGTCCTGCAATTTTTGAATTTTTTCCGGCAACTTCTCACTCATGCTGAGAATGCCTTCAGCCGCGCCGGAAACCTGGAACATTTCCGGTGAGCGTTCCAGAATACCCCCCACCTGGCTGCGAATGGAGCGAAACAGTTTCTGTACTTTGATCAGTTTAGCGCGGGTGCTAGGTTCCTTAATGCGGTGGATTCTCATATTCCGATTGCCGCGCAGCATGTCTTCAATAACCCGGCCAAACAGTGCCGCATCACGGCCAAAGCGATCGGCAGCGGTAACCGCTTCCGCACCGCCCGACAGAACCCGATTAACATTGCCAGAAATGCGCTGGGTCAACATCAACTGGCGGGTAGCAATATAAACCTGTTCCGGACTCGCACCTTTATCAACCATGTCGCTCACGACTTCATCGGACAGGGCTAACAGGGTTGGAATCTGTTCATTAATTTTCTGGATGTGCTCGCGCATGGTGGACACCACTTCGCGCCGCTGCAGAATGGTTTTTACGTCTTTCTGATATTTGGCCCAGAAATTCTGCAATTCCTGCATGGTTCCAGCCAGTTTTTCCGGCGTGCGACCCGCTTCCCAGCTCAGTAGTTCATCAAAACGACTACTGCGCTGCTGCAATAATGAAAAAGCGCCGAGTTCACCTTGGGCTGCCTGGTTGGCCAATTTGGCAATTTCCTGCGCCAACACCTTTTGATCTCCGATGCGGCTGATGTATTCACGATCCGCCGTTTCCTGGTTGGAAACCTTGTAGATGACGATACTCAGCGCAACGATGGCTGCAATCAGCAGAATGACAAAATACGCCATCATCCTGACTACCGGAACGCCCCCTACCCGGCCAATATTCTGTTTCATGACTTCCTCTCCTGCCATTGAGTGCTCCTGTTTGAATTTAGAACTCAGCGGTTCTTTGTTCTAACCTGAGTCGGAACCTTACAATAATTGCCCCCTAAAAAACGGGGCACATTCCCTAAGTAAAATAATTCAACCTGTTTGATTATTGCCGAGGATCAAACTTCTGCGGCAACATTAATAAATTCAGGCATATCCGCCAAACGTTGGCTACTGAAAATACCCCAGTGTTGATCGCCCTGCTGGTATCCGCCATCGAGCAAGTACTGCAAACGTTCCGGCGCCGGTGGTAGATCCGCTGTTTTTTCTTCTGCGAAAAAGTGCCTTAAGCCAAGGACTTCAGTAACCAGCAGGCCGCTAACAAGATCGCCCCGGCGCATAACCAAAACACGACTTTTACGATTCAAGCGCGCAGGTTCCTGCTTTACAAAACCCAGTAAATCAATAATCGGCACCAGTGTGCCACGAATATTGGCAACACCTTTCATCCAGTTAAGTGTGCCAGGAATTCGCGTCAAAGGAGGATAGGGCAAGATTTCTGATATCTCACTAGTGGCAACGACTAGCGAGATATCCTGTAACAGAAAACCAATTCCCGTCTCGGTATGCCTGATCGCAAGCTGTTGTGGCAAACCCAGTGCTTTTTGGCGACTACGCGACTCAATATCACGTAGCAGTGCAAAAACCTCGGTGCCTGAATTAGCCATTTGTTTTTTACCCTGCCAGCACCTTGCTGATTTTCAGCATTAAATCATCTTCCATCACCGGCTTAGTGATGTAATCTTTTGCCCCCTGACGCAGACCCCAAACACGATCGGTTTCCTGATCCTTGGTGGTCACAATAATAACCGGTATGGTTTGTGTCGCTGGATCCCGATTAATCGCCCGAGTAGCCTGAAAACCGTTCATACCCGGCATCACCACATCCATCAAAATAACATCCGGCATAGAATCTTTTGCTCGCGCAATACCGGCTTCTGCATTATCGACAGAATCCACTTCATGAGCATGCTTTTCGAGCATGGTTTTAAGTGCATGAACTTCAGTCGGTGAATCATCAACAATCAAAATACGCGCCATTATGTCTCCTTCAAGCCTTGCCAGTGACACTGGCAGGCAACGTTACTCACACTTTATAATTACTGTAACTGAAAACTGATTACCGGTTTATCCAAGAACAAGATCCCTGATTGCGTTAAGCAATTCTTCCTTGGTGAAGGGCTTGGTCAGATACTGTTCTGAACCTACGATTCGGCCCCGCGCCCGGTCGAACAAGCCATCCTTGCTGGACAGCATTACCACCGGTGTCTTCCTGAAACGTTTATTATTTTTGATTAATGCTGTGGTCTGATAACCATCGAGACGCGGCATCATGATGTCGATAAAAATAATGTCTGGCTGGTTATCCGCGATTTTGGATAAAGCTTCAAAACCATCGGACGCCGTTACGACATCACAACCTACTTTTTTCAACAGCGTTTCAGCGGTACGGCGAATAGTCTTACTATCATCGATCACCATTACTTTTAAACCCTGATATGTATCTTCCATTTGCTTCTCTGCTAGCACTGCCGCCACCCGTTTTTACTTTGCAAGTCTCTGCATTTGAACCCTGCTACTTTATCCCTGTGGACAAACTTGCTTCCAACAGGATATTTAACATAGTTTTGAAAAACAATCCATAAGCATCTATATTCACTATTTATTTCTACTAACTACCCAGCTTGAACATCTGTCTAATTTGTGTTCAATTCAACCTGGACATTTACCCCTGCGGAATTCTCTGGCATAGTCGTAGTATCTGCATAAGACAAAATACGGCCTGGTGGAACCCTGTTAATACCAGCCGTCTTGTGCTTACCCTTAATCATGGTCAAATTTAGACATCAAACATGAGCATTGAACACTTCCACGCCGTTCCCCATCTAACCACTGCTCTGTCCGGACCGCTGCGTGATATCGAAACCTATCTGCTGGAACAGCAGGCTGAAATCGAAACCTGGTTCCGACAACAGTGGTTGAAAACACCTGCGCCATTTTATGCCTCGGTTGATCTACGCAATGCCGGCTTCAAACTCGCGCCGGTGGATACCAATCTGTTTCCTGCTGGCTTCAACAACCTCAACCCCGCATTCATGACCCTGAGCATCCAGGCCGTGCAATCGGTGCTGGAACGGATCTGTCCCAAAGCGGTGCGCATTCTGCTCATTCCAGAAAATCACACCCGCAACCAGTATTACCTGGAAAGTCTCGCCACCCTGCAGGAAATCATTACAAAAGCTGGGTTTGAAATACGTATCGGTTCCCTTTTACCTGAACTTGAGAAAAAATTGACTATCGACCTGCCTTCCGGTCGGCAGTTGCTGCTGGAACCCATCCAACGGCAGGACAACAAGGTAAAAATTGATGATTATGAACCCTGCCTGGTGCTGCTTAACAACGATCTCTCGTCAGGCCGACCTGAAATCCTGGAAAACCTGGAACAAATGATCCTGCCGCCGCTGGAGCTGGGTTGGAGTAACCGCCTGAAATCCGATCATTTCACTGAATATCATCGCGCCACAAAAGAATTTTCTGCCTTGACCGGTATCGATCCCTGGCTGATCACCCCTCTGTTCTGCAACTGTGGCAAACTCGACTTCATGAAACGCGAGGGCGAAGACTGTCTGGCCCAGAACGTCGATCGTATGTTGCTAGAAATCCAGAAAAAATACGACGAATATCACATCGACAAGCCCCCCTTCGTCATCGTCAAGGCCGATGCAGGCACCTACGGTATGGGCATCATGACCATCCATAGCGGTGCTGAGGTTAGAGAACTCAATCGCAAACAGCGTACCCGTATGGCCAAGAGCAAGGGTGGGCAGATGGTAACCGAAGTCATGATCCAGGAAGGCGTCTACACCTTCGAAACCTGGGGTGACCAACAGTCGGTCGCCGAACCCGTTGTGTATATGGTGGATCATTTTGTAATCGGCGGTTTTTACCGGGTACATACGGGACGCGGCGCGAATGAAAATCTCAACGCACCGGGCATGCACTTTGAGCCGCTGGCTTTTGCCGAAACCTGCAACAACCCGGACAACCGCAAGTCACCCGACGCCGATCCCAACCGTTTTTACGCCTACGGCGTCATTGCCCGCCTGGCACTGCTAGCGGCAGCGCGTGAACATACGCCACCCGACTGGAAAAACCCTGCCGACATTCATTTGGTGTAAAATAAAGCATTTATTTTGCAAGAATTGTTATCAGGCTGACAGTCCTTCCATTCTGATATGCTTTTATTACTTAAGGTTAGCCCCATTGAGCATTAAACTCGGCGTCATCATGGATCCCATCGGCTCCATTAACCTGAAAAAAGACAGCTCCCTGGCCATGCTGCTGGAAGCCCAACAGCGCGGCTGGGAACTCTACTACATGCAAGCATCCGATCTGTCTCTACTGCAAAACCGGACCTGGGCCAGCATGCAGAAGTTGAACCTG
>JAADGZ010000201.1:5978-6425 GCA_013152045.1 Gammaproteobacteria bacterium | reverse complement strand
AGATGGGTAGAGTGAAGCGCGAAGTCCAGAGGGAAACCCCTCATTATTTACCAATGCAAAAGCTGCTAAAAATGCGCCCGAGCAAATCATCGCTGCTGAACGTGCCAGTGATTTCGCCCAACACCTTCTGCGCCTGATGCAACTCTTCGGCTAATAGTTCCCCCGCCGCATAATCGTGTAACTGACTTGCGCCTTTTTCTACAAACTCGTAGGCCTGCTTCAGTGCCTGCAAGTGACGACGGCGTGCCATGAACTGACCTTCGCCTGCGCCACGATACCCGACGCAGGCTTTTAGATGTTCGCGCAATAAATCCATGCCGCGCTCATCTTTAACGGACAACCATAGATGTACTCGGTTATCGCGTTTTTCCTGCACCGCCTGCGCACCGCTTAAATCTATTTTGTTATGGATCAGTGTGACCGTCAGCTTTGCTGGCAATTGCGATA
>JAADGZ010000201.1:653-5967 GCA_013152045.1 Gammaproteobacteria bacterium | reverse complement strand
TTTTCTTCTTCCGCGCCGTAGCCTTGCCGATCATCCAGCAGAAGCAAAACTTGATCGGCCTGCTCCATTTCTTGCCAGCTACGCCGAATGCCTTCGCGCTCGATGGCATTCTCACTCTCACGCAGACCAGCCGTATCGATCACATGCACGGGCATGCCATCAATGCTGATTTCCTCACGTAATACATCGCGGGTGGTGCCGGGAATATCGGTGACAATCGCCGAGTCGCGCCCGGCCAGGCAATTTAGCAGGCTGGACTTGCCGACATTGGGCTGACCGGCCAGAACGATGCGCATACCTTCGCGCAGAAGCTGGCCCTGTTGCGCTTCGCCAATTACACGATCCAGATCAACCAGCAAGGCATTCAGTTCATCGCTGACTTTACTGTCGGCAAGAAAATCAATTTCTTCTTCAGGAAAATCAATCGCGGCTTCCACGTACATGCGCAGGCGAATTAGGCGCTCAACTGTACTCTGCACCCAATTTGAAAAAACACCTTGCAAAGAATGCATGGCGCAACGTGCCGCCTGCTCGGTACTAGCATCGATCAGATCGGCAATGGCTTCCGCCTGGGTCAAATCAATTTTGTTATTCAGATAGGCGCGTTCGCTGAACTCGCCCGGGCGGGCCATGCGCGCGCCCAATGCCAGGACACGCTTAAGCAGTAGATCGAGCACCACCGGACCGCCGTGACCCTGCAGTTCCAACACATCTTCGCCGGTAAAAGAATGCGGCTGGGGAAAGTAAAGTGCCAGACCCTGATCGATCGTCTCACCCTGATCATCGAGAAAAGGAGCATATTCAGCAAAACGGGGACGGGGCAGGGCGCCCAGCATGCGTTGGGCAATCGCCGCTGCAGCTGGACCAGAAACACGAATAATGCCGACACCACCCCGGCCCGCCGGGGTAGCGATGGCGGCAATGGTGTCTTCCACATAATCGCGTGGATTCATACCGGCATAGTGCTTAACCAGGCTTAAGCCTTGATTACCACGCGGGTGATATACCACTGCTGCAAAATCGACAGCGTATTATTCACCACCCAGTAAATCACCAGCCCGGCAGGGAAGAAGGCAAAGAAGACGGTGAATACAAAGGGTAGGACCATCATTAATTTAGCCTGGATCGGATCCATCGGCGCCGGATTCAGTCGTTGCTGGATGAACATGCTGATACCCATCAACAGCGGCAAAACATAATAAGGATCGGCTGTGGACATATCCCTGATCCATAAAATCCACGGTGCCTGACGCAGCTCTACACTTTCCAATAAAACCCAGTAGAGAGAGATAAATACCGGCATCTGCACCACGATTGGTAAACAGCCACCCAATGGATTGATTTTCTCTTTACGGAACAGCTCCATCTGCGCCTGACCCATTTTTTGTTTATCATCACCATAGCGTTCTTTCAGCTGCTTGATTCGCGGCGTGAGTTTGCGCATCTGCGCCATCGACTTGTAGGATTTCTCTGACAGTTTGTAAAACGCCAGTTTAATCATCATCGTTAAAATGATAATTGCCCAACCCCAGTTACTAATAATATTATTGTGAATAAATTTCAGCACGTGATAGATCGGGTTCGCCAAAATTGTCAGCACACCATAATCTACCGTTAGATCCAGACCCGGCGCGGTTTTTGCCAATATCTCTGGCAATTTAGGACCCACGAACAAGCGGTTAGTGAAACGATCTTCAGCGCCAGCTTTCACCCGGTAACTGCTGTCGGATTTCATCCCCAAGGTATAACGATCCGGGTTGGGCGTATAGCGAGAATAAAAAGTTTCTGCCTCATCCGCCTGTGGAATCCAGGCAGCTAGAAAATAATGCTGAATCATCGCTGTCCAGCCGCCGGTGACCTTTTTATTCAGCTTGCCTTCTTCCATGTCACTAAAGGTTATTTTGTCGTATTTATCCTGTGGACTGTATTCCACCCCTCCGGTATAGGTATGGATGAAGCGTGGCTGTTCTGATTTCGGAATCGGTGTGCGTTGCAACTGTTGATATAAGTTGCCTACCCAGTCTTTTCTGGTCGGATTTTTAATACTGTAAGCAACATCAATAAGATAACTGCCGCGAGTAAAAGTATAACTTTTAATAAAAACGACGCCTTCCGGACTGGTCCAACTGAGAACCGCCGTCAGCTTGTTTTGCCCGTCCGCCAGCTGATAGCTGGTCTGTACCACCTGATAGTTTGTCGTGTGGTTCGGTGCGGCACTCAGCATCGATGGCTTGCTTTTTCGTAAGGTAAATCCGGACTGAGCAATAAACAAATGTTCGCTGCCATCTTTCATCAAGCGGAAAGGGTGATCCGGTTTATCGACACTCACTGGATATTTTTTCAAGTCTACGACCCGAAGATCACCCCCTACCGTATCAATTTCAATTCGGAACACATCGGTTTCGACCTTGATTCTCTGTCCCCGTTTAACCAGCTGGGTTTCGCTAACGGGCATAAACGAAGAGGATCCTTTGCCAACAGAGCCCGTTTCAGCAACCGGAACATCCGCACCGGGCACAGGACTGACGGGCGGCGAAGTTATTATTTTTCCGCTGCTGGTTTGGCTAATGGGGCTAACCGGGTGAGGCGAAAATTCCCGTTGCCAGGCACCCCAAATTAAAAATAGAACCAGACTCAGGGCGATAAACAGGATAAGGCGTTGTTGTTCCATCAGACTTCTTTTTTCTCAGGTACGGGATCAAGGCCCCCGGCATGCCAGGGATGACAGTGGCTTAACCGTTTTAGGGTCAGCCACGTTCCACGAAATACACCAAAACGGCTCACTGCTATTTCGGCGTACTCGGAACAGGAAGGATAAAAACGACAGTTATTGCCAAGAAATGGGCTAATAATGTAGCGATATGCACCTAGCAGGAAGATAACAAATTTGCGCATTTTTTACTCAACAGGTTCCAGTGTTTATCCAGTGCACGGAAAACTGTTTCGTTATCAAGCTTCACTATTCCGTGGCGAACCAATACTACAACATCCAGGCCCTGGAGTTGAGCTTGATGTTTGCGAAAGCTTTCCCGGATCAGGCGTTTTATGCGATTTCGATCAACTGCCCGTTTCAACTGGCGCTTCGGAACCGCCATGCCTAGCCGAGCATAGTCACGTGAATTTATACACGCCAACAGGGTCAGGTGTTTATCCGCCTGCTTGATCGGTTGCTGAAAAACCCGCTTGAAATCCTTTGCGGTGAGGAGTCTGTGCTGGCGAGGAAAGCGCCAATCACTCGTGCTCAGGGAAAGGATGTTCGGATCGCCCTGCTTAGACCAGTTGCTCAGGCGCTAAGACGCTGGCGCCCTTTGGCTCGGCGAGCATTGATAACAGCACGGCCGGCGCGGGTGCGCATACGGGCACGGAAGCCATGAGTACGTTTACGTTTGAGAGTGCTGGGCTGAAATGTTCTTTTCATGGCGGTTAAATCACTGTTTAATCAAAAACTTGTTACTTGAATTATTCAGGAAAGTCTTCCCTGAAAAAGGGCCGCAACAATACTTCTTGAGGCCCTTTATGTCAACTAGAATCGTCTAAAATCCCGTTAATATTAGTCGCATTTGCATGTGGATAACTTTTATCTGCCGTTATAGACTTCACTTCCTTCGTTTCGGTATTTTTCTTTTTTACATATATTTTCTTTCAAGGAGTCCATTAGCGTGCCACAAAGTTCCTGGGATAAATGTTTGGCTCGACTGGAGCAGGATTTATCCCCCCAGCAATTCAATACCTGGGTTCGCCCATTGCAGGCGCGTTTCAATGATCGGGAGCTTATCCTTCTAGCCCCCAACCAGTTTGTGCTTGACTGGGTAAAAGATAAATATTTCAACAACATAGAATCTTTAATTAACAATTATTCAGATTCTTCTATTTCCGTTTTGCTCGATATTGGTAGTGAAGAGGTGATCCAAACGCCTGGATCTCCGGGTGCTTCAAACCCGTCATTGAGGTCTGTGACCAACAGTGCCAAACAGGCCAGCAATGCGCGCCGAAACTCGAGTTTAAACCCAAATTTCACCTTCGATACCTATGTTGAGGGCAAATCCAACCAGCTTGGCCGAGCAGCATCCCTACAAGTGGCTGAAAACCCTGGCCATAGTTACAACCCACTCATGATTTATGGCGGGGTTGGTCTGGGCAAAACGCATTTAATGCATGCGGTCGGTAATATGATTCTTCAGCATCAACCCCATGCCAGTGTGGTTTACCTGCATTCGGAACGCTTCGTCGCTGAAATGGTTAAAGCCCTGCAACATGGCACCATTAACGAATTTAAACGCTACTACCGTTCGGTTGATGCCTTACTGGTTGATGATATTCAGTTTTTTGCCGGCAAGGAGCAGTCACAGGAAGAATTTTTCCACACGTTTAATTCCTTAATGGAAAGCCACCACCAGATCATCATGACCTGTGATCGTTATCCTAAAGAAGTCGATGGTCTGGAAGAACGCTTAAAATCCCGTTTTGGCTGGGGTTTACCCGTGACCATCGAGCCGCCTGAATTAGAAACACGCGTCGCCATTCTTAAAAGTAAGGCCAGCAACTCGGGTGTAGAGTTGTCCAACGATGTTGCTTTTTTTATTGCCAAGCATATTCGCTCAAACATTCGTGAACTGGAAGGTGCCCTGCGGCGGGTAATGGCCAACGCCCAGTTTACCGGCCAGGCTATCACCCTGAGTTTCACAAAAGAGGCTTTGCGGGATTTGCTGGTGATTCAGGATCGCCAGTTAACCATCGACAACATTCAAAAGGTCGTGGCTGAATATTATAAACTTCGTATTGCCGATCTTCATTCCAAACGGCGCAGTCGGTCGATTACCCGCCCTCGACAGATCGCGATGGCATTATGCAAGGAATTAACTAATCATAGTTTGCCTGAAATCGGCAATGCCTTTGGCGGACGCGATCATACAACCGTTTTGCATGCCTGTCGCAAAGTCAAAGAGCTCATAGAAATAGATCTGAGTATCGCTGAAGATTTTTCAAATTTGATTCGTATCCTGAGTACATAATGGGGACGACTTGTGGATAACATGTTAGTAATAGTAGCCTCGGCCTAAGGGGTTTTTTTAGACACATTTTATCCACAGCTTATGCGATGCTTACCAGCGTTTGTTTAAACAGTTTTGGAAGTGTGATAAGTTTATGTAAAACATATACAAAAAGTGCTTATCCACAGATATGTGTCTGCCTAATAACAGCAGTAATTTATATATATAATATTAAGGATCTTTATGAAGCTTAGATTGCAACGCGAAGCTCTGCTAAAACCCTTGCAGATAGTGGGCAATATTGTTGAACGTCGGCCGTCTCT
>JAADGZ010000201.1:0-639 GCA_013152045.1 Gammaproteobacteria bacterium | reverse complement strand
TATTCTTGTTCATGTGTCTGACGGCGTCATGACATTAACGGGAACCGATCTTGAAGTTGAAATGGTCACCCAGTTAGCCGTTGATTGTGACGAGAATGATGAAATTACATTGCCAGGCAAAAAATTTATTGATATTTGTAAGGCATTACCCGAACAAGCAGAAATTGAGTTGACTACCTCGGGGGATCGCTGTGTTATTCGATCGGGACGTAGTCGATTTACATTTTCAACTTTGCCAGGTTCAGAGTTCCCAAATATCGAAGCTGTAACTTCGCCATTTGAATTTAGTCTGACGCAAAAAGAACTGAAACAATTAATCGAAAATACGCAGTTTTGTATGGCGCAACAGGACGTTCGTTATTATCTCAATGGTCTGTTGCTAGAAATCACGCAGGACAAAATTTGTGCCGTTGCCACCGATGGACATCGTCTCGCCCTGTCTGAGTTAAATGGAAACTTTGATGTTACGGAGACGCGGCAGATTATTTTACCCAAGAAAGGTGTTAATGAATTAGCTAGGCTGCTAGATGATTCAGATAACCTATTGAAGATTAAGTTGAGTGAGAATCACATTCTCATCGAGCTTGACGACATGCGTTTCACGTCCAAATTAATAGATGGTAAATTCCCGGATTATCA
>JAADGZ010000136.1 GCA_013152045.1 Gammaproteobacteria bacterium | reverse complement strand
ATCTGGGTAAGTATGATTTTATTTTCGGTAGTACAATTATGAGCACGGAACTGCCGCGCCGCCAGTTTGATACTCTGGTCATTGGTGCGGGTGGCGGCGGTTTGCGTGCTGCATTGCAACTGGCCCAGGCCGATGCCAATGTAGCCGTGGTGTCCAAGGTTTTTCCGACTCGCTCGCATACGGTTGCCGCCCAAGGCGGTATCAATGCCGCCCTGGCCAATGTGTTGCCAGACAATTGGCACTGGCATATGTACGACACCATTAAGGGCAGTGACTATCTTGGTGATCAGGATGCTATTGAATACATGTGCCGTGCCGCTTCACATCTAGTAGTCGAACTGGAACATGCTGGCGTGCCCTTCAGTCGTCTGGATAATGGCAAAATCTATCAACGTCCCTTCGGCGGTCAGAGCCAGAACTTCGGTGGCGAACAGGCGGCGCGTACCTGTGCCGCAGCGGATCGTACCGGTCATGTGATTTTGCATACCCTCTACCAGCAAAATATCCGCGCCAAGACACACTTTTTTGATGAATACTTTGCTATCGATCTTATCCGCGACGATAACGGTTTTATTCTCGGTGCGCTGGTGCTGGAAATTGAAACCGGCGAGCCGCTATTGATTGAAGCCAAGACCACCCTGTTGGCAACGGGTGGAGCCGGGCAGTTGTTCCGTACCAATACCAATGCTCATATCAATACCGGTGATGGCTTGGCCATGGCCTTGCGTGCCGGAATTCCTTTGCAGGACATGGAGTTCTTTCAGTTTCACCCCACCGGCATTGCCGGACGTGGCATGTTGATTACTGAAGGTGCACGAGGCGAAGGCGGTTATTTAATTAATAAGGATGGCGAGCGTTTTATGGAACGCTACGCGCCACATGCCAAAGATCTGGCCAGCCGGGATGTCGTCAGTCGTGCTATCTTTATTGAAGTAAAGGAAGGTCGGGGTTGTGGTCCTAATGCGGATCATGTTTTGCTGAAACTTGATCACCTGGGCAAGGATGTGCTGGAAAAGCGTTTACCAGGGATCTGTGAGACCAGCCGCACCTTTTTGCATATCGAACCAGCAGAAGAGCCTATTCCGGTTTATCCCACTGCGCATTACACCATGGGGGGAATCCCCACTAACCGTTTTGGGCAGGTAGTGGTACCGGTGGAGCAGGGCGAGGAATCCATTCCAGGATTGTATGCGGCTGGTGAATGTGCCTGTGTCTCCGTGCATGGTGCCAATCGTTTGGGCGGCAACTCTTTATTGGACATCGTGGTCTTTGGCCGTGCCGCGGGCAACGACATTATTAAATTTCTTAAAAACAATCGTTATCACCGCAAAATTGATGAGAGCAGTGTGCAGGCCGCATTGGATCACCTGCATCGCTGGGATAAAAAGGATGAGGGCGAATCGGTGGCTGGAATACGTGCCGATCTGCAGGCGGTGATGGAAGAATATTGTGGTGTTTTCCGCACCGAAGAGATTTTGCAACAGGGTTTAGACAAAGTTCTGGAAATAGAAAAACGTATGGGAAATGTGCGTCTGAAAGATCACAGTAAGATCTTCAATACCGCACGTATCGAAGCACTGGAAGTGGAAAATCTGCTTGATATTGCCATTGCCACAGTCACCTCCGCACTGGCGCGGCAGGAAAGTCGTGGTGCCCATTCAAGAATTGACTACCCTGATCGGGATGACAAACAATGGCTTAAGCACAGCCTGTTTTTCAAAGAAGACCGACGCCTGGATTACAAACCGGTTACTCTGCAACCCCTCTCGGTTGAAACCTTTACACCCAAACCAAGGGTCTATTAATGATACGCGTCAGGCAATGCAAATCTCTGTACCCAGGGTGGTTTGAACTATGAAATTTTTAATTTACCGTTACGATCCAGAAGCGGATAAAAAGCCATTCATGCAGGCATTTGAGTTGCAGGGTAAAGACATTCAGCCTGGTATGATGCTGCGTGATGCCCTGCTAAAGATTAAGTCTATGGATGAAACGCTGGCTTTCCGGCATTCCTGCGGTGAGGGCGTCTGTGGATCGGATGCGATTAATATCAACGGCACAAATGGTTTAGGCTGTCTCACCGCGCTGTCTTCGCTGAAGCAACCGATTGAAGTGCGGCCTGTTCCTGGCATGCCCATTATTCGTGATCTGGTCGTGGATATGAGTCAGTTTTTCCATCATTATCGCGCGGTTAAACCCTGGCTCATCGTGCATGATAGTGAGCCGGAAGTTGAATATCTGCAAACACCAGAAGATCGTGACAAACTAGACGGCCTGTATGAATGTATTCTTTGTGGCTGTTGCTCTACCTCCTGTCCCTCATTCTGGTGGAACCCGGACAAATTTCGTGGTCCGGCCGCTTTATTACAGTCCTATCGCTTTCTGGCTGACAGTCGGGATCAGGCTACGGCAGAACGGCTTGAAGAGTTGGATGGGCCTTACCGCATGTTCCGTTGCCATACTATTATGAACTGCGTAAACGTTTGCCCTAAGGGGTTGAATCCCTCTGCCGCCATTAGCAATATTAAGAAACTCATGGTCAAGGATATGGTTTGAATTATATGGCCTCGGCAACTTTCAAACCTGCCTCGACCAAGCTGACCTCTGAGCAGGAGTTGGCGCGGCTGCGCTGGCAATGCCGCCGGGGTATGCTGGAGCTGGATGCTATGCTGATCTCGTTCCTGGACAAAGGTTTCTTGCAACTGACAGATAAGGAAAAAGCAGCTTTTTATATTCTGCTGAATTATCCCGATCAGTTTCTTTTGGAATACCTGATGGGACGTAGTCTCCCGCTTGACAAGGATGTCGCGCGTGTCGCACAAAAAATACAAGCAACCGCTGGACCTTAAGCCCCGTTCTTCATGGCGTTTATTTATTATTTTGCTAATGGTTCATATGCTGGCCGTGTCTGCACTTTTCCTGCCTACTACATTGCCTCTGTATTGGCGAAGTATCATTCTCTTAAGTATCGTATTCAGTGCCTGGTCTAGCCTTTACAAAATCCATTTCCAAACGGTTAAAAATGCTTGCTGGAAAATGAAAGGTGATTTTGAATTGGAACTAATAACTGGAAAATATGTTAAGGCCCATCTGTTGGCAGGCAGCCTGGTGACTGAATGGCTGATAATTCTGCATTTAGTTTGTAGCGATGGTCGTAAGCGAAAATGGTTGATATTGCCTGATATGGTTGAGCGTGAAACTTACCGACGTTTATGTGTGCGTCTGCGGCAATGGCATGCTGATACGGATATTGTATAGTCACCCCGAAAATGGGGATCCATTTTGTCTTTAGATTTTTAGGCTAACAGGTGTATCGGACAGCTTGAGAACTTTGTCCGAGTTATCAGTCTGACTTATTTTATATTTAATCAAGATAGGGTAGAAAAAATGTGTAAATTAAGCTGGTCCATCTCAGGACTTTTATTTGTCGCGCTGGTAGTGATGGTGTTTAAATTTATCATTCTAGGCTCGGTAGTGCCAGCCAGTGATGGCCGCAAGGCACTGCTGCTGGAAGCCGGGGAGCGGGATATGGTTCTTTCGGAAATGCGGATATTTCTCGCCAGCGTGCAGGCGATTACCGATGGAATCAGTAGTGACGATATGAGCAAGGTTGCAGCGGCAGCTCAGGCAGTAGGGGGTGCAGCGCAGAAGGGTATGCCTGCTTCCCTGGTGGGTAAATTGCCGTTGACGTTCAAGAAACTTGGTTTTGATACGCACCGAAAATTTGACATGTTGGCGCTGGATGCAAAACAACTGGGTGATCCGGCGCATACGTTGAAACAATTGGCGGCATTGATGAATAATTGTGTTAGTTGTCATGCCCGCTACCGGATTGAGACGCTAAAGGTGGCAAAATAGAACCTAATTGCTCTTTGTTGGCGGCAGGGCTAAACTGATTTTTAATTCTCTGCTGTGGACCAGGGATTCTGATTAAGTATGAACAGGCGTCTGGCGTCTGCGTTATGGATGAGCTTATGAAAGAAAAGCGTGCGCTGATAGTCGATGATTCCCGTTCCGCGAGGTTGGTGTTGCAGCGGATGCTGGAAAAATATGGAATCAGAGCGCATAGCGTTGCTTCCGCAGAAGATGCGCTGGATTATCTTCTACGACACCGGCCTGATGTGATTTTTATGGATCATCGAATGCCAGGCATGGATGGCTTCGAGGCGATTAAACACATCAAGAAGAATCTGGAAACTGCAACGATTCCGATCATCATGTTTACCTCACAGAGCGGTGAGCTTTATCTTAGTCAGGCGCGTGCTCTGGGTGCGGTTGATATTCTACCCAAGGCAACGGCTTCCACCCATTTACATGAAGCTTTGCGTCGCCTGGGTCTGTTGACGCCTTCAGCGAAAACGCTGGTTACTGAAGGCGCGGAAGACAATGCTGTTAATGAGCGGGATCTTATGCCTTCCAGGCAAAGCTTTAAGCGGGATTTATTACGTCCCGATAAAGTTGCATCGCTCGATAAAGTGGTTACTGAATTACGGGGGATACGCCGTTATTTATCCGACCAGTCAGAGGTATTGCACCAGAATATACAGGCCTCGCTCAGGTTGTATAGCGGAAAGTTGAATAAGTCATTTTCTGAAAAACTGGATGAGAAAATTCAACCCCTGATAAATTCGCAGCCACCACCGGAAACGCATTCCAAACTTCCCCTGCTTTTGTTGTTCGTGTTGTTATTCGCCTCTTTAATCTGGAACTACAAGCTGCAACAGAAAATAGCGTCTGCCGAGACAGACGCTGTGCAGACAAACATGACAGAGGAAAGGTTGCAGTTGATGCTGGATCATTGGGCGGCGCAGCAGAAACAGAAGACCGATATAAAAACAGGAAAGCGGCCACCGCCGAATAACTGGAAACTGGCGCAGTGGGCGATTAATCAGAATCTGTTGTTTCCTTATAACGAACTGGCTTTGGGTAATCAACGTCTCGTACAGATTCAGCAACTACTTAAAATGGCTGCGGCGACAGGATTTCGTGGCCGGATAGTTTTGCAAACCCATATTGGTGAGTTTTGTTTGCGCGGCAATGTTGAACAAGGCTATCAACTGGCCGCTGCGAATTTACCGCTTTCCCGTTGTGATGAAATTATGAACCCGGCCCAGAGTTCCGATCTTGTTTCCATGCAGCAATCAGTAGAGTTTGCCAATTTTCTGGCAACGGCGGTAGCAGACTATAACGGCATTAAGCTGGAAGTCAGCAACCTTCCCCGCGAGCAGGCCTTGTATGAATATCCTTCGCGCACGGGCAACGTCACTGCCGGGCAGTGGAACCGGATTGCACAGCTTAACAATCGAATTAGCACCAGGTTGATTGCAGAGTAAATGATG
>JAADGZ010000143.1 GCA_013152045.1 Gammaproteobacteria bacterium | reverse complement strand
CAGGAATACAAAACCAAGAACCTACTCAAAACGGAAGTACGCTCAAAAGATGTGGCCGAACTAGCCTGCGCGCTCGCCAGCCCGCTATTTGCCAAAACTACCGGCGCACAGATACCGGTTGACGGAGGAAATGACCGCGTCATTTAGGTTTAATCTCCGCTGCTGGCAGCGAAAAACGATAGCTTGCTGAATTCTCTCGTTCCCACGCGGGAGCGTGGGAACCAAAAACCCCCTCTCCCCATTGGGGAGAGGGTTGGGGAGAGGGGATAGCTCTTATATTGGAATGTTGTTATTTCATGTCTTCAATGACTTCGATTAACAGAATATTCTCATAAACGCTGACGAAACTTTCAAGCACATGACAAACATGGGGGTTTTGAAAAAAGAACTTTTCTTCTTTTTTATACTCCGAACACACATATAGTTGTGTTCTAATACTAGCTCAAACATCGCATAGCAATCTGGCAGGCGCCTCTTTTTGCGCATCAAACCAGGCAACCTACGTATCCATCACACGCAAGGTAGATGACAACCTGCTGCTAGAAATATTTGCTTCAAACATCAAGGCGCTGAAAATTATGTCCTCCCGAAAATCCCGTTTAGTCCGCCGTCTGCTGGTCGTGCTGAGTCTGGTTATTATCGTTTATGGCGGTGTGATCGGATTCAGCCGTTATATGGGCGGCAAGTTTCTGGAGGCCATGGCCACTATGCCGCGACCACCAGTGAGCGTGTCCGTCGCAAAAGCAAAAGTCATGACCTGGCCACAAACTCTATCGGCAGTCGCCTCGCTAAAATCGATTCAGGGTGCATCGCTCTCGCCTCAATCTACCGGCACCGTGACCGGACTGTTTTTTGATTCCGGTGACGTGGTCCGCAAAGGTCAGCTGTTGCTGCAACTCAATGACAATGTCGCGCGCGCTCAACTAGCCTCCGCCCAGGCCAGGCTAATTAATACCCGGCAGACGCGTGACCGACAGCAGGATCTCATCAAGCGCCACGCGGTTAGCCAAGCCTCACTCGATAAAGCTGTGGCCAATTTTCGCGAAGCGAAGGCTGCCGTTCAACAGGCCCAGGCTGTGCTCACCGATCTGCAACTGCGCGCACCGTTTGACGGCCATCTGGGCATCAGAGAGGTGGCACTGGGACAATACGTGGCACCCGGCACTATCGTCACCAGCATTGAACAATGGAACCCGCTACGCTTGATCTTTTCGCTGCCACAGCGTGAAATCACGCGCATTAAAATCGGCAACCCGGTTCATCTGCAGGTAAAAGGACTTAGCAAGAAGGGCTTCAAAGGCAAAGTCAGCGCTATTGATGCCAGCGTGGACGCCAGAACCCGCGATATCCGCATCGAGGCCCGCATCGACAATCCGGATGAACTCTTGCGTTCCGGTATGTATGGTGTGGCTGAAATCATCCTGAAACAGGGCGAGCAAGTACTTGCCATCCCGCAGACCGCCATTACCTTCAAAAGCTATGGCGCCTATCTGTATGTTGTCGAACACCAGCAGGGTGCCGATGTGGCGCTGGCACGCAGCATACAAACAGGCCGCCAGCACCAGGGCTACGTTGCGATTACCCAGGGACTTAAGGCCGGTGAACAGGTGGTAATTGCCGGCCAGGTGAAACTGCATAACGGTGCCAAGGTGCGAATCATCCCGGCGCCGGAGGCACTACTTCATCCATCAATGAATAATAAACAGGGGCTAAACCCTTGAGCAGGCAACTAGGACAGGCGCGCTGGACGGATCTTTTCATACGCAAGCCGGTTCTAGCCATTGCGCTGTCTGCGGTTATCGCGATCCTGGGTGGCTATGGCTTAAGCTCGTTGACGGTACGCGAATACCCAAAACTGGTTTCTACCAGCATCAGTGTCAACACCGCTTACCCCGGCGCCAGTCCGCAGACTATACAAAGCTATATCACCGAACCCTTGAGCCGAGTTCTGGGCAGCGTTCCCGGTCTGAATTACCTGACCTCCAGCAGCAGCCAGGGACAGTCGTCGATCACGCTCAATATGCGCCTGAATACCAATCCCGATGCCGCCCTGGCGCAGACCCTGACCAAAATCAAGCAGATTGAACCGCAATTGCCCAGGGACAGCTTCCCGCCCAGCGTCAATGCCTCTTCCGGGCATCGTACGGCGCTGATGTACATTGCCTTTTACAGTCCAAATGACAGTATGCGCACGCCACAAATTGTCGATTATGTGGTGCGTAACGTGCAGCCGAGAATCCAAACTGTCGCCGGGGTCGCCGAGGCCCAGATCGTGCCGCCCAGCATATCCGGTGGCAATGGCAACAACCAGGCGGTCCGGATCTGGCTTGAACCGTTGAAAATGGCCGCCCGCCATATCACCGCCACCGATGTGCGCAATGCGCTGGCGGCGCAAAATATTGTTGCCGCCATCGGCAAAACAAAAGGCCCCATGATTTCCATTCCGTTAACTAGCAATCTGGAATTGAACCAGCCCGAGCAATTTAAAAAACTGGTGATAACCACGGTCGCGAATAAACCCATTTACCTTGAAGATGTTGCTCGCGTGGAAATGGGCGCAGAAAACTATGACTCACGCTTTTATTTCGATGGTCATTTGTCGGTGGCCATCGGTATCCAGACCACCCCATCCGCCAATGCGCTCGACACCGCAATGGGGGTCAGCAAACAGATCGAGAGCCTGCGCAAGCAACTGCCGCCGGGACTGGCGGTAGGCCTGCCTTACAATGCGGCTACTTTTATTGACTCATCGATTCACGAAGTCGTGACCACCATTAGCATCACTCTGGCCGTGGTTATGCTAGTCATCTATCTATTTCTAGGATCTTTTCGCGGCCTGCTGATCCCAGGCATCGCCATCCCTCTGTCACTAGCGGGCGCTGGGTTTTTCATGTTTCTCAGCGGCTATTCCTACAATCTGATTACCCTGCTAGCATTTGTTCTGGCCATCGGCCTGGTGGTGGATGATGCCATTGTGGTGGTGGAAAATGTTCATCGGCATATCGATGCGGGTCGCTCCGGCTTCCAGGCAGCCGTTCTTTCGGCGCGGGAACTAACCATGCCGGTCATCGTCATGTCCACCACCCTGGTGGCCGTGTTCCTGCCGGTGATTTTTACCGGTGGTCTAACCGGCATTCTGTTCACCGAGTTCGCCCTCACCATTATTTTTGCGGTACTGGTTTCCATGGTCGTGGCCTTGACCCTGTCGCCGGTTATGAGTGGTCATTTTCTACGGCATACGCCCAAGCAAGGCCTGGCGTATGTTCTTGAACAGGCCTACAAGCGCCTCAATCACACGTTTGACCGCAGCTTACACGGATTTCTGGAGATACCCTCAGCCGGACTGGTCTTCATCCTAGCCACCCTGATCGCCGTCTATTTTATGTTCACTTCGGTGCGTCATGAACTCTCACCACCGCAAAACAGCGATGTCATATTCACCGTCAACAATGTCCAGCCCGATGCTTCGCCAGGTTATATTAGACTCTATGCCAAACAGGTGCTGGACGTGTTGAGCCACCTTCCTGAAAAAGCACACTCGTTCATGGTTACTGGTTTTAGCCCCGCCGGGGCGGGCAGCAACGGCTTTTTCGCCGGGGTAACGCTTAAATCAGGCGATGCACAGGAAAGAACCGCCGAACAAATAAAACCCAAACTGCAGGCCGCATTGAATAAAATTGCTGGCGTGCAGGGAGCGGCCTTTACACCGCCGCCACTGCCGGGTTCAGCCGGACTATTTCCCATCGACTTTGTCATCACCAGCGATGGTTCTTTTGAAACCCTGGAGCAGATCGCCCAACAGGTGTTGGCCGAGGCGCGCCAGAGTGGCAAATTCCTGTTTATTCAGAAAAATCTGAAAATAGATCAACCGCAGTATGATATTCGCATCAATCGCAAGCTCGCGGCCGACCTGGGCATTAACATGCGCAACATTGCCAGCAACTTGCAAACCATGCTCTCCGGTGCCTACGTCAACCGCTTTACCCGCAACGGCTACGCCTACCAGGTCATACCACAAGTGCCGATGAACCATCGTGCGACATACAAAGCACTTGAGAAGATTTATTTGCGCAGTGCCAGCGGCCAGATGGTGCCATTGTCGACTCTGGTGGACTTCAAGATCCGAGTTATCCCGCAGGCACTGCCACAATTTAACCGCCTGAATAGTGTCAGCCTGCAGGGTGTGCAGTTCCCCGGGGTTTCTGAAGGTGATGCCCTGGCCTTTCTGAAAACTGCGACCGAAAAAGCATCACCAACGGTCACTATCAATTACAGCGGTGCCTCACGCCAGTTCATCGAACAAGGCGACACCTTTATGGTCTCCATTCTGCTGGCAATTGTGCTCATCTATCTATTGCTAGCCGCACAATTCAATAGCTTCCGGGACAGTTTAATCATTCTCTTTACTGTGCCCATGGCAGCGGTCGGCGCACTGCTGTTGATGACGCCAGGGCTGGCCAGCCTTAACATTTACACCCAGATCGCGCTGATTACCCTGGTTGGCCTGATCACCAAACAAGGCATTCTGGTGGTGCAGTTCGCCAATGATCTGCAACATGATGAAGGTCTGGGGATTCGTGAGGCCGTGGAAAGAGCGGCCAGCATCCGCCTGCGCCCGGTGCTCATGACCACCCTGGCCATGGTGCTCGGTGTGATTCCGCTAATCATCGCAACCGGCTCGAGCGCACCACCGCGAAACCAGCTCGGTATCGTGATTGCAGGAGGACTGGGGATTGGCGCCTTTTTCAGCCTGTATATCGTGCCACTAATGTATTTATACCTGGCGCGGGACGCCGCCAGTATGCGCAAAACGGAAGATCAACAACGCCAGGATCTCGAAACACTGGCGGCTGAGAAACAAACAAGAGGGGAATGACAGGCTAATTTAAGGGTATTCAACACCCTTAACAGGGGATTTTAAAGTTGGCGTGACTTTTTGCGGTTTTTTTGCAAAAACCACGATAGCTTTAAAAATCTCTCGGGATGAGTTTGTTATGCGTTTTTATCCTTTAGACGACCAGTCACATACTTATGTAGAACGCTGGACATAAGTGTTTGATATGGCAACCCTTCGATTAGAGCTTTCTCTTGCAGCAGCTCAAGATCCATTTTAGATATACGAATATTTACTCGTTTATCTTTTTTGAACGTATTTTTAGCAGCTGCTTTGTATTTGGCAATATCTGATGGATTAGAGACAGAAACCCATTCATCATTCTCATATGATTCGAGTATATCTTTCTCTTCCTTGCTAAGTTTACTATTCATCATTCACCTCGATATATTTTCGCGTGGCTTTACGGCTTGGAATAATCGTTTTCAGAAAAACTTCAGCCCCATCCTCGAC
>JAADGZ010000054.1 GCA_013152045.1 Gammaproteobacteria bacterium | reverse complement strand
CTATCCAATTGCGCCAAGCCTTCAGCACAACTCTTGGCTGCAGTGAAAAATCTTCATGCGTTGAAGTTTTTTAACCCGAAGGATTTCGGGTTGCTGGATTATCGGGTCAAGCCCGATAATGACGGCGTGGGTGTTTCAGGCAATGGGGGGTGAATTACTAAGACAAGAATTCAACCGCCGTTATTCATAAATTTAGCGCAATTCGCAATTTAAAACAAAGCCATTATTGGCGATTGAGGGCTATATTGAAGCCGATAGCTATCAGTATGCCACCGCCAAGGCGTGACGCAATACGATTTGATGAGCCAGAGTTTTTGAAAAATGTGGTCAATTTGTTTGCCAGCAAAACACACAACACATCTGAGCTTGAAAACACGATATTCACTATCGTGCCGAGAATGAGTAACTGTATCCAAACTGCCAAACCTGCATTTGGGTTTACGAATTGTGGTAAAAACGCGAGGTAGAAAATTGCAGTTTTGGGGTTAAGAACTTCGACGGTGACGCTCTCCCAGAAAGCTCTTCGCGGGCTTTTTACGTCTACCTTTAAGTCGGTTGTTTTTAAGAGCGACTTAGAAGTAAACATCTTGAAGCCAAGCCAAATCAGATATGCCGCACCGCCAAATTTTAGTGCTACATAAAGGATCGGGACCGATTTGAATAAAATTGCCAGACCGAAGGCTGCAGCTATCACGTGTACATATCCGCCAATGTGAATGCCAAGTGCAGCAAACCATCCTGCCCGTTGTCCCCGAGCGATTGTCTGCGCTGCTGCATAAAGCATTGAAGGACCCGGCATGTAAGCGAAAATGCCGGTTGCTAGAAAGAACGCTATTATAAGTTCTGGTGATGGCATGAGATTGGACTTTCACTTAAAGCTTGATTCAAAAATATATCATTAAATCAAAGTGTTAAAGGTCAAAAAGCGAGACACAACCGACATGTCTACCAAACCTCTAGCTCCTTGTGGCACAGTCTACAACCAAATTCTAAGCTTGGCACGATCTAGTATAATGGAATATTGGACTTGCGGTGGCACGTAATTATAATTTCTTCACCGCAATCCAGATTTCATCCGACGCTAAATGCCAGCACACGGCTTATTTCCTGCAAAGATCGTGAAGATTGAGTTTGAATTACGGTGACAGAAATTACGGTGACAGTTACCGAATTAATCAACACCCTTCACCTACGCCCTCCCCTTCCCAATCGCCCGGAGCCAAGCATGAACTTTCTGGGGTCTGCTCCGGCTGAGTGCTAAATCCTACGCTAAGGGCATAGGACACGTTTTCTGTAGTTTCTCAAATTTCCATTTGGATCAATGTATCTGGAGCCGATACCGAACCCGTATTGCCTGTGAACAGGAAATTACCTCGATCCGGGGCGCGAGATGTTTACCATGAGTTCTTGCGGGCAGTACAATTCAGGCGACATCAGTGGAGTACAAAAAATACTCGAACCCGGCGCTGACCGCGCCGGGTTTAGTCAATCTAAATCTTCGGATCAGCTTAATATGCTGGCCGGGACGTAACGATAGGCCTCGTCCGCGCTAACAATACGCCCGAAGCCCGGAAAATGTACGTGACAGCCAGCGATCAAAATATTATCGGATGCGGCTCTGTCAAACAGACGCACACGAGACTGCGCTGCCAGAACTGGATCAGTGTCGAACATGGTGCCCTGTTCAGGGAGCGCGGTCTGAAGGTCAATGCTGTGGACCGCGTCAGTCACCATCAACAGTTGGCGGTCGCCGCCGTCGATATGTAGAACTGCGTGGCCCATTGTATGGCCCGGAACGATTTCCATGGTCACGCCCGGCGCAATCTCTGCACCGCTCTCAACGAGTTTAATCCGGCCTGCATACGCGCCAAATACAGCCTGAGCCAATTGGAATGCGCTTTTCACTTCGTCCGGGACTTGGGCCATGATGCCGGCATCGGTCCAGAACGCGTGCTCTGCTCCCGTCACGACCAGTTCTGCATTGGGAAATGCGGCACCGTTTGCCCCAATCATGCCGCCAATGTGATCAGCGTGTGCGTGGGTCATGACAAGCGTGTCGATATCGGATGGTGCCAAGCCAAGAGCAGTAAGACCTGCGCTTATCTGTCCAAAACCTGGGCCCATCATATCTAGCCCGCCAAGACCGGCATCGACCAAGATTGTGGCGTCATCGGATTGCAACAAGAATGCGTTAATGGGCGCGGGCAAGGAATCACCGGTAATACCGGATTTTGCCAGCGCTGATTGAAAAGCGTCCGGAGAGCCGCCAGGAAACCATGCTGTGCTCATTGGCAGGATGCCGTCGAGCAGGGCGGTGACGCGGTAAGCGCCGATGGTGGCACCGAAAACCGATGCAGGATGAGCAGCGGGGGCGGCGGATTGCGCCAACAGAGGGGCAGTGCCGGAAATTAAGACGGGTGCAGCAAGCGCGACAGCCCCGAAAGCGCGGCGTGTAAGGTTGGTCATTGGTTATTGCTCCATAAATAATAGTTTGTGCACGAATCTTTCGCACTAAATATGATAAAAATCAACCCTTTCCGTTTCTGTTTGTTTTCTATACAATTACGCAGATGATGAATGACCAATCCAACCCCAATTCTCTGGAGCAGCTACTGTGCTTCAACGTCTATTCGATGAACCTTGCCTTGAGCCGGTTCTATAAGGTTGCTTTTGGCAAAACGGGCATGACTTACCCAAAGTTTGTGGTGCTTTCAGCACTGGAGGAGGCCGGGTCTCTGACAGTGTCGGAACTTTCCAAATATGCAGGTATGGAATCGAGCACCTTGTCACCTTTGCTCAAACGGATGGCTGATTACGGCGTTCTATCCCGTGTCCGCTCCTCCGAAGATGAACGGCGCGTGATGATCGCGCTGACCGACATGGGCCGGGAGGCCGTGGCATTGGTACGAGAGGTGGTGTTGGAGGGGTTGAAGGGCCTGGATCTGGACCCGCCACAGACCTCCCAACTCGTCAGGATTCTTGGCGAGGCGCGCGCACGTATTGAGGGTGCCGAGCCTGCGCGCCATTTGGAATTTGGCCGGATGCCGCCGCCTTTGCTGGACTGTTAAGGCCTGACGCTCATGCACAGGGTTCATTTGCCCGAGAACGTTATCCATTACCGGCTGAGAACGTGTTTCCCGTGGTCGCGCAGGTTCCCCTTGGGATCGACATATCGGTATAGGGTGACGGGTCTTATGCCCAGTTCTTTGTAAAGATCAGCAACCGACGTATCTCGATTTGCCATTGCTACTGGGGCCATTCGAACCTGTGTTTTTGAAAGAGCGAATTTAGATTACGGTGCGATTACGGTGGATTACGGTGGGATTACGGTGACAGTTACCGAATTAGATTACGGAGATTACGGTGACAGTTACCGAATTAGTCAACATCCTTCACCTACTCCCTCCCCTTCCCAATCGCCCGGAGCCAAGCATGAACTTTCTCGCTTTATGCAACCTATAGCTCCAGTAGCTATAGGTGGTTGAAGATGGAAAAATTGGGGCGGTTGGAGGGAAGCCTGCTTTGGAAGGAGATCAAGGTATTTTACGGGTTTTCGCGAAACCGATTCTTAGCGCAAAGACTTGGCGCAGTGAAGAATATAGTCGTTGAAGTTTTAACCCGCCAACGCAGGTTGCTGGATTATCGGGTCAAGCCCGATAATGACCGGCGTGGGGCAAAATTACGGAATACGAAATTAACTCCATCACCTTCTCTGCTAATACATGTCATACACTTAATTCGGTAACTGTCACCGCAATTCCATCCATATGCTGCACCTGTAAGTAAAATTTTAGGGCTCCCTAGAGCGGGCGTTTGGTCGAACAGCCACCTTTCGCTGCGCATAAAGCCGCAGGGGCTTGCCTGCCATGGGATAGCAGAATAGCATTCACAAAATACTAGTTGAAGGGGCTTTGCATCGTTGGAACACCCAGACCTATACATTTTGAGACATGGCGAAACAATTTGGAACCAGCAAGGAATGTTTCAAGGTCGCAAAGATTCTCCTTTGACAGAAATCGGACAAGCTCAAGCTCTGAAACAAAGGGCGTTGCTTGCAACCGTTCAAAACCTGCCCTCAAAAAAATACTCAAGCCCACAAGGGCGAGCTGTTCATACTGCGCACTTAGCTCTTGGGTCAGATGAAGATTTGATTTTAGATGACCGCCTGCGCGAAATTGATTTTGGCGAATGGGAGGGTTCGACACGTGAAGAGATAAAATCTCAGATCGACTATTCGTTTGAAAGTGGAATATGGAATTTCAAAAGTCCAAAGGGTGAAGACTTCGAAATGATTTCTGACCGCTTGCGAAGATTCCTAAAAGACATTGTAGAGCCAGCAATTATTGTAACCCACGGTACAACGTCGATCGTATTGCGGGGATTGTGCATGAACCTAGATCAGGCCGAAATATTGAAGCTTCCAAAAGATCAAGGTTGCATCTTCCATCTGTCAGCGGGTGAAGAAACCATCTTGCGGTAGACCCACCTCCTTGGACTTTTGCAATTCAAGATTCGCCCTTTAGCAGTGATGTGACTCTCTCTACTTTAATGGCTTCCACTTCATTGGGCATAAATGATACCCAACCCTTCTCGCCAAATACGAAGGGGCCAAGTTTAGGATCTTCCTCCATCTTGGGCACCAGATGCACATGAAAATGCTTGTCTTTGTCACCTACCGCTACTACATAAACCTTCTCTGCGTTGGTGGTTTTCACAATAATTTTTGCCATTCTGTTCGCTAGACGCATAATCGAACTGGCCGTATCAGGTGATATATCTGACAATCCAGAACCATGCTCATGCCCTCCGACGAGAACATGTCCGGGACGCACTGGATCATCTAATAAAACTATGCCGTCCTCATTTGTGAGGATATGATTTCGTTTATCGACATTGCAAAATATGCATCTTAACTTCTCTTCAGGCATTCCACATTTCCTTTCGTTGACCTACGACCTCGCCCTTTGAATTACGGTGGACAGTTACCGAATTAATTAGCCCCTGCGCCCTCCCCTTTTTTTGCTTTGGAATGCAAAAACCTACTAGCTTAAAATTTTAGACATTCTAATAATGAGTGTAGTCAGCAAATAGCCTAACTCAATCCAACAGGATCAACTTTTTCAGCAGAGCCATAGGGCTGAACATCAATCTCATCTTCGCGCAACCGGGCTTGCAATTACGGTGACAGTTACCGAATTAAACAACATCCTTCACCTACTCCCTCCCCTTCCCAATCGCCCGAGCTATACATGAACTTTCTCGCTTTATGCAACCTATAGCTCCAGTAGCTACAGGTGGTTAAAGATGGAAAAATTGGTGCGGTTGGAGGGAAGCCTGCTTTGGAAGGAGATCAAGGTATTTTA
>JAADGZ010000299.1 GCA_013152045.1 Gammaproteobacteria bacterium | reverse complement strand
CTTGAGCGTCTGCATCCGGCAGAGCTGCTGATCAGTGAGGAACTGGCACAGGAAGACTGGCTGGCACCACTGCGCTGTCTCACCCGTCAACCGCCTTGGCATTTTGAAACTGACAGCGCCAAACGCCTGCTGTGTGAACAATTCCATACCCGCGACCTGCGTGGCTTTGGCTGTGACGATGCACCGCTGGCCGTGCGTGCGGCCGGTTGCCTGCTGCATTATGTGCAGGAAACCCAGCACGGCTTGCTGCCGCATATCCGTGACCTGCGCGTCGAACGGCGTGAAGACAGTATTATTCTGGACGCCGCCAGCCGCCGCAATCTGGAACTGGAATATAGTCTGAGCGGCCAGCAACAACACACCCTGGCCGGCATTCTCGACTACTGTGCCACGCCAATGGGCAGTCGTCTGCTACGCCGCTGGATTCATCGTCCCCTGCGCGATCAGCGCGTGTTACGCCAGCGTCAGCAAATGATAGCTAGCCTTACTGAAGATCAACGCTTTGAAAACCTGCAACCCCTGCTACAACAGGTAGGCGATGTCGAACGTATCCTCACCCGTATAGCACTTAAATCCGCTCGTCCGCGGGATCTGACCCGTCTGCGCACGGCACTGGGATTGTTGCCTGATATTCATGCTCTACTGGCCCAAACAGGATCCAGGCTGGTCGAGCTGCTAAAACAGATCCGCGAATTTCCGCAGGTTCACAGCCGCTTGCAAAAAGCCCTTATCGACAGCCCACCGCTATTAATCCGTGACGGCGGCGTCATCGCCCCCGGCTACGATCCGGCGCTGGATGAGCTGCGCGGCCTGCAGGCCAATGCCGGGCAATTTCTCAGCGAACTGGAACAACGCGAGCGCCAGCGTAGCGGTGTCAACGGCCTTAAAGTGGGCTACAACCGGGTACACGGCTATTATATTGAGGTCAGTCGCCTGCATTCGGAAAACCTGCCAGAAGACTACCAGCGACGCCAGACGCTGAAAGCCGCAGAACGCTATATCACCCCGGAACTCAAAGCCCTGGAAGAACGGGTACTCAGCGCCAACGAGCATGCTCTGGCGCGAGAAAAACAACTCTATGAACAACTGCTGGAGTATCTCCATCAGGATCTGAACCCACTGCAGGAGAGTGCCCGCGCGCTGGCCGAGCTGGATGTGCTCAATAACCTGGCGGAACGGGCACAAAATCTGAACCTGAATCCACCCAGTCTGGATCAGACACCGGGGCTGGAAATCCTCGGCGGTCGCCATCCGGTCATAGAGCAGGCCCAGTCCGAACCCTTCAGCCCTAACGACATATGTCTGAATAGCCAACGGCGCATGCTACTGATCACCGGCCCCAACATGGGCGGTAAATCCACCTATATGCGACAGACTGCATTGATCGTATTGATGGCGCATATCGGCAGCTATGTGCCTGCCGACTCGGCTCGTATCGGCCCCATCGATCGTATTTTCACCCGCATCGGCGCCTCGGATGATCTGGCCAGCGGTCGCTCCACCTTTATGGTGGAAATGAGCGAAACCGCCAACATCCTGCATAATGCGACCGATCAGAGTCTGGTGCTAATGGATGAAATCGGTCGCGGCACCAGTACTTTCGACGGTCTTTCCCTGGCCTGGGCCTGTGCCCGATCGCTGGTGCAGGACATCCGTGCCTGGAGCCTGTTTGCCACCCACTATTTCGAGTTGACCCGGCTGCCGGAAACCCTACCCGGCTGTATCAATGTACATCTGGATGCAGTGGAACATGAACACGGCATTGTTTTCCTGCATAAAGTTCAGCCCGGCCCCGCCAGCAAGAGTTACGGCCTGCAAGTGGCGGCTCTGGCCGGGGTGCCGCACGCCGTGATCCAGCAGGCCCAGGACAAACTGGCACAACTGGAAACAAGCTCAGCCCCGACCACCGTAGATCCGGTTTCAGTCCAGCGCAAAACAGACAGCCTGGAGGCTAAACCATCGGCACTGGAAACCATGCTGGAAAAAATCAGCCCCGATGATCTGAGTCCGCGCGAAGCCCTGGAGCTGCTATACCAATTGAAAAAACAACTGAAAGGTCATACTCTTTAGGGGATCGTTGAATAATAGAACATCCAAAATTCTATCACTGCTGTCCCGTTAACGCCCTCTCCCCATTGGGAAGAGGGTTGGGGAGAGGGGGCTTAATTGGATAAGGCTTATTTTGTTTACCCCCCTCATCCTGGCCTTCTCCCCGAGGGGGAGAAGGGATGGCTCCGATATTGGAATGTTGTTATTTCATATCTTCAATGACTTCGATTAACAGAATATTCTCAGAATCAGAAACTTAGCAGATATTATTATAATATTAACGGGACAGCAGTGACTTATGCAGCAGAGTAATAATCTTTGCGCCTCTGCGTTATTCTATAAAATATAATTTTAACTTTGGAAATCTGTCATGACTTATGTAGTAACCGACAATTGCATCAAATGTAAATATACCGACTGCGTCGATGTCTGTCCGGTTGACTGTTTTCATGAAGGCCCCAATTTTCTGGTCATTGATCCGGAAGAATGCATCGACTGCACATTATGCGAACCAGAATGTCCGGCTGAAGCCATTTTTGCCGACGATGATGTGCCCGATAACATGAATAACTTCATCGAGCTAAATGCCGAACTGGCCAAAGAATGGCCTGTCATCAGCGAAATGAAACCGGCTCCCGAGGATGCAAAAGAATGGGACGGGGTTGAAAATAAACTGAAATATCTGGAACGCTGAACAGAAACCTGCAGGCAAAAAAAAAGGCGATCAAAAAAATGATCGCCCGTTTGAGTACCTTGCAGGCTATCCCGCCTGAATGTCGGTGCAGCGACCGATTTTGAGAAGCAGTTCGATCGAAATCTGGTGGCTTCTTAACAGCATCCTGCTCTGCGAATTCATCCATGCATCCCTGTCGGCCTCCGGCCCTCCTTCACTTTTCCTTGTGTCTGTCCATAATCAAAGGCCTTGCGCCTAATCCATCAGGTAAACTGTCTTTGAATATGGTGTAGGAGTTTGCATAAAAAACTTAACGATTGAAATCAGGGTATACCCTGAGTTTTATCCTTGTTTTTTTGTTTTGTGATGGCCGTCACAAAACAAAAAACAAACTCAGGGAAAAATTGATATGCGTTCCCACGCAGGAGCGTGGGAACGAGGAGCTTAATCTGCATCCCCAATGAGGAGCTGACCGGCAGCAGGGCCGGTCAGGAGAACATGTATCCGTCTATTTTGCAGCTATCTTATCCAGAATGGCTGCCAGACGCTCAGGCGGAACATAGCCCGGTACCATCTGGCCATTTTCCAGTACCAACGCCGGTGTGCCGCGTACGCCAATCATATTACCCAGATTGAACTCGGCATCGACCGGATTAGTGCATTTTTTAGTTTTAACGACCTGCTTGCCCATGGCCATAGCCATGGCTTTTTTGCGATCATTGGCACACCAGACCGCCACAGCCTTGTCATAGGAACTAGAACCAATGCCTGCGCGCGGATAGGCCAAATAGCGCACCTGGATACCCAGGTCATTATAAGCTCCTATATTATCGTGCAATTTGCGACAATAAGGACAGTCAATGTCAGTAAATACTGTAATAGTATGTTTTAACTTGCCTTTTTTAGGGCTGAAAATAATCATGGCATCTTCACCCAGATTATTAATCGCCTCTACCCGGGCCTTGCCGCGCAACCCCTCAGTCACATTGGTCTTGCTGGCAACATCAATCATATCGCCATCGATCACATATTTGCCGTCACCACTGATATAAAAGAGACGCGGTGGAATGGAAACCAAGTAAAGATTATCCACTGGGCTGGCCTGAATATTTTTAGCCGACACGCCCAGTTTTACTGAAATAGTCCTGCGCGCTTTTTCCAGATCACTGCTGGCAGCCATCGCCGACAGTGCATAAAGAGAAGAAATAAGCACAATAAAAACAGATTTGGAAAATAAGCGCATAAATTTACCTTGAAAAATAGTGAAAATATGAATCCTGACATGCCCCCATATTAATTTAGAAGCACAAAGAGATTATACGGGTTTCAGCTCTGCCCGACAGTCTGCCATTTTCACGGCTTATGAGCTATACCATTACCCCTTCAGACCGCTTATTTGCGGGTGGGTTCAACCACGGGGATGATGAGCTTCATGCAGGATCTTGAGTCGCGCTTTTGCCACATGGGTGTAAATCTGGGTGGTTGAGAGATCGCTGTGGCCCAGTAGCATCTGCACCACCCGCAGATCGGCGCCATTATTCAGCAAATGTGTTGCAAAAGCATGACGCAGAGTATGCGGTGAAAGGCGCTTGTCAATGCCTGCTGGGCCGGCATAACGTTTGATCAGTTGCCAGAAGGCCTGTCGGCTCATGCCCTGTCCACGCCGACTAACAAACAACACCTCGCATTGTCTTCCCGTTAAGAGCCTTGGGCGTGCCTCATCCTGATATTTCTCCAACCAGTCAATAGCTTCATCTCCCAACGGCACCAGCCGCTGTTTATCGCCCTTGCCGTTGATTCGCAGCACCCCCTGACGTAGGTTGACCTCAGCTAGTTCCAAGCCGATCAACTCCGACACGCGCAAACCACAGGCATACAGCACCTCTAGCATGCAACGATCCCGCAAACCCAGTACGGTCGAGGTATCTGGCGCCGCCAGCAATGCTTCCACATCGGTTTCACTCAGCGACTTTGGCAGGCTGCGTCCCTGCCGGGGAGAATCAATTAGCAGAGTAGGATCGGCATGGATAGATTTTTCCCGATACAGATAACGATAAAAATTACGCAAGCTGGAAATCAATCGCGCATTGCTGCGCACGCTAATCTGACGTTTACACCGGGCATCCAGATAACTGCGAATATCATCCGCAGAGACTTCCAGCAGATGATGCGACCCCGCTCGCTGTCCCAACCAGTCTTCGAACTGCTGCAGATCCTGCCGGTAAGCCGAGAGGGTGTTCTCACTCAGGCCCCGCTCCATCCACAGATTATCCAGAAACACATCAATGATATCGAGCTTATTCATGATGACAATGTGGCCCCTTCATGCCTTAGTAGCCAGCGTTTTATTCTGATTTCAGCGCCATCCGTACTACCAGCAAAGCCACCGATGCCGCTGGCCGACACCACTCGATGACAGGGCACCAACAGCGGCACCGGATTACGCCTACAGGCATTGCCCACAGCCCGGGCACTGCTGTGTAGCTGTTTGGCAAGTTGGCCATAAGTTCTGACTTCCCCTGCTGGAATCCGCTGCAAAGCATGCCAAACTCGCTGCTGAAAATCTGTTCCTCTAAGTAGCACAGGAAAACTGAAGGGGCTGACTGAGGAAGAGAAATAGCCTTGCAGCTGGGCGGAAAACTCGGCCACCG